>JBLIGH010000236.1:0-5566 GCA_047636855.1 Pseudorhodobacter sp. | reverse complement strand
GGCTTGCTGCGGTCGACCGCCGATTTCAGGAAAGAGGCCTCGCTGCGGGCGGTTGTTAGCGGGTCATAGGGCGGTTCGGCATTCTTATTGGCCCAGCGTACCGAAAACTCGACAAGCGACATGGTGAATGTATCTGCGCCTTGCAGGGTCGCCTCGGCATCTGCACAGAATTCCAGCCAAGTCTCGGCCTGACCATACATCATATTGGCCTTGCTCAGCATCCGATGCTTGGCCTCTTTTTCGCGCCGTTCAAATTCGGCAACCGTGATGATCTTGGTCTTGCCGCCTTCCCGGATTTCAATGCCTTCAAACCGGGCGTCCGCCGCAATTTGGGCGTTTAGCTTCGGCAGCCCGGCTTTCCATGTCTGCCCCCCTGGGTCGACAATCCCATCGGGTTTTTTGAAGCCTAACTTGGACTTCTGAAACAGCTGGATTGCACTGATGAGGCCGCCATTACATTTTCCATCGATCGGCGAACTGATGCCATTGGCGATCAACATTAACTGCACCAATTTCACGTCATCAGGCTTGTTCGAGACCGAGTCAAATTTCTCGTTCTTTTTCTTCGGATCTGGTTTGGTTATACGTTTTTTGTCACCAACGGGTGCGGAAATGGAATGCGCCATAAAAAAGACCCTTAAATATACAGATCAGACCGTAAATAGCCGGACCTAAAGCAAAGATAAGAACTCATGATACCTCAGCCGCAGGCTGTCTGGCAATCAATTTGATCCGCTGGCCGGTGCTGCTTGGCGGGGCAAACCCTGTGGCCGGCCCCTGCCAAGTGATCGACCCGCCGTCGACCACCAACCCAAAATATCTGGAAATACGCGCCCGCGGTTTAAGGCCTAACGGCGACACGTTGCGATTTTTGCCAATGAAGGAACAGGACCGGACTGATTGCAGCCGTGGCCAGCGCCATGGTCAAAATGCCCGGGGCAACAAACAATAAGCCCACAAGCCCGATATACCAGCGCTCGGTTTTGCTCATCGTCGTGAAGATATAGCCCGAGAAGGCTGCCCCGATAGAGGCAATTCCAAGCATAGCCCCCAGAAGGGTGATAAAGAATGCAGGCCAAGTGAAGCCATCTGCAACCAAAAGCAAGGCGGGTGAATAGACAAAGACAAACGGCACCAACGCCTTGGCAATCCCCAGACGAAACGCGGTGTTGCCCGTTTGAAACGGGTTGGATCCGGCAATCCCTGCGGCGGCATAGGCTGCAAGGGCGACCGGCGGCGTGATGTCGGCCAAGACCCCGTAGTAGAAAACAAAGAAATGCGCCACGATGGGCTGCACGCCCAATTGTGCCAAGGCAGGGGCCGCGACAGCCACCAATATGATATAGGTCGCCGTTGTGGGAATACCTGCGCCCATGATGATGCACGAGAACGCGATCAGGATTAACGAGACAAACAGCGCCCATTGCGCGACGGTGAAATAGGCCAGCGGGCCAAGCGTGCTGAGGGTCGTTCCGATGTCGGTGGCCGTCTGAACCACGACATATCCCAGCCGAAAGCCAACGCCTGTCAGCGTGACAACCCCGACGACAATCCCCACCGTAGCCGCCGCAGCCCCCACCGCAATCGTATTGCGGGCGCCTGCAGCAAGGGCTTTGGTCAGGTCAGGCACCGTCAAGCGGTTGAGCGGGTTCAAAAAGCCGACCACAACGCAGGCGATTATCCCATAGACCGCCGCGAAATCAGGCGTGCGGCCTGACAAAATGAAATATACCAAGATCACTAATGGAATGACCGACATCCAGTTCTGGCGCAGCACTTGGGCGGCCTTGGGCAATTCATCAGCCCGCAAACCGCGCAAGCCAAGCCGTTTGGCCTCTAGATGCACCATGATGAAAATGCCGAAGTAATGCAGCAAGGCCGGGAACAAAGCCGCCGCCAGAATGTCGCGCAACGGCAGTTCAAGATACTCGACCATGATGAAGGCCGCAGCGCCCAAGATCGGCGGCGTGATTTGCCCACCGGTCGACGACGTCGCCTCGACCGCGGCGGCGAACCGGCCCGAGTAGCCGACCCTTTTCATCGCCGGAATGGTCAATGCCCCGGTCGTCACGGTATTGGCGATCGACGAGCCCGAAATCGTGCCCATGAAAGCGGACGAGAAAATCGCAACCTTTGCCGGACCGCCAGCATAGCGTCCCGCCAGCACCATGGCGATATCGATGAACAATTGGCCAAGGCCAATTCGGGTCGCCAGAACGCCAAACAGAATGAACAAAAACACGTATTTTGCCATCACGCCGATGGCGATGCCGTAGATGCCCTGATTGGTCATATAGAGATGGTTGATCAGCCCCAACCAACTGGCGCCGCCATGCTTAAGCGCACCGGGCATCCACGGCCCAAAAATCGCAAATATGATGAAGCCGATGGCAATCAACGGCAAGGTGATCCCAACCGATCGACGCGACGCCTCCAGCGTCAGCACCAGCAGGGCAGACCCCATAAACACATCGCTGTAGGATGGGTTGCCAACCCGTTGGGCCAATTCGGCAGATGGCAGCAGCGGCAAATACATCGCAGCACCGACGCCCAAAAACGCCAGCAGAATGTCAAACATCGGGACGCCGTCAAACCGATACCAAGCAGCAGGGGCCACATCGAGCGATATGGATTTGCGCCATGAGAACAGCAAGAAAACCAGCCCCAGCACGAATGACAAATGTATGCCGCGATGGGTAAGTTCCTGGATCAACGCAAACCCAGACGCATAGAAATGATAAACCGACATCGCCACAAGCCCTGTGGTAATGACAAAGCCCATATATTTGCCAGAAGCCCTAAATGCTGATTCCGGATCAAACTTGCGTTCGATCTCGGCAAGTTCTTCCGCACTCAGTTTCGCTTCAGCCATTTCGGTTTTCCCGCATCGGTCTTAAAAATGACCCGCCGACACGTTGTCGACGGGTCTTTTGCGCTTTAGCGGGTCTACTACTTCAGCAGGCCTGCCTCTTTATAAAAGCGCTCTGCGCCAGCGTGTAGCGGGATACCGATACCGTTTAAAGCGGTTTCGGTTGTGATCGATTTACCCTTCGCGTGGCCCACGTCCAGCAAGACGCGGGTTTTGTCGTTCCACATGGCTTTGGTGATTTCATAAATCAGATCATCGCTCTGTTTCGCCGATGTAATCCACTGCGCGCCGACGGCCACGGTGGTTGTGGCCGGAACACCTTCATAGGCGCCATCCGGGATATCCGACGCCGAGAAGAAGCCGAATTCTGCAATCAAAGCATCAGCGCCCGGGCCATTGATCGGCACAAGCTTGATGTCCACCGCAGAGGCAAGTTCGACAATCGCACCCGTTGGGTAGCCGCCCACAAAGAAGAACGCATCAATCTGACCGTTGCGCAGGGCATCCCCCGCCGCATCCGGTTTCAGGGCCTCGGCGGAAAAGCTGCCTTCTGTCAGGCCATTGGCCTCCATTATCAGATTTGCATCGACAAAGGTGCCGGAACCCGGCTCGTCCAGGCTGACACGCTTGCCAGCCAGATCCGCGACCGAATTGATCCCACTATCGGCAAGGGCGACCAAATGGATATGCTCGGGGAACAGCGCCGCAATCGCGCGCAGATCCTCGGCAGCGGGCTGACCTGCCATCGTGCCAGTCCCGGTGAAAGCCCAATAGGCGACATCGGACTGCGCGAAACCAGAGCTTCTAAGACCAGACATGATGGCGTTTACATTATCGACAGAACCGCGCGACGAGACCGCAGAGGCAATCAGCCCCGGAACGCCGCAGCTGCCGCCCTCGTCACAAAGACGCGAGCCTGGGGGGTTCGAAATCGCGTTCGCAATCACACCACCAACGGGGTAATAGGTCGCCGCAGTACCACCGGTCCCGATTGTGAAGAATTGCAATTCTTGTGCTACCGCGCCCCCTGCCAGACCAGCTGACAAGATCGCAACCACGGCTGCGGTTTTCATTGATTTGAACATTATTTCCTCCTGTTGATTTAGTATTCTGAGTTTCGACACGTGGGGTAATTCGTGCTTTGTGCTAATCGAGTTTCAGGCCTCCTTCTGTGCCAAAGGCGACACGGCGCCACTGTGGCTCGTGGCCGCTTTATGAATGCAGTCGCGAAGGATTGTTTTGCCACCATTCAAAGCGGCCATTTGCGACCGCAGGTGCTCTTTGGTGCTTCCGCGGACCCGCGCCGTGAGATCGCCCAGACCAATCGACGGGCCTCAAACCATTATGATCTGCCAGACTTAAGTTATACGGAACCTTAATCAAGCCGACCAAAAGCTGCAACGCCGCGCCAAAGGACGGGGGCGAAACCCTAAACCGCCACTTCAGGCCATCGATACCAAGCTTGGCACCCAGACCAAAACAGCCGCAGCGCAGTTGGCCGGACAACCCGGGGATGACAAAGGATTGGGAAAGCGACATAAAAAGGGGATCCGATCGGAACAACGCTTTTCACCGTAGAGGCCAACAAATATCTGTCAATCACATAAACGGAACCGTGAAGTGCAAATATATCATCGCATTACCAATCAGACGTTTTCTTCAGAATTGGGTTGATGCCAAAGTACCCTATGGATTCGGAAGCTTGACCTCGGTCAGAAGTGAACCCCACGTCAAAGTCGGTCGTAGTTGGAAACGCGCGGATCCAGCATCAATTGCCCGCGCAATGATTAAGGCGTGATAGGCGTTTGGTTGAAACCGGTCTGCTGATACATGCCGCCAGCAATGATGCGCATAGCGGCCTTCTTGGGCGTCACAAAAGCGAAAACAATATCCCCTTTCAAGCGATTCGGCCCTGAAAAGAGGGGGCGCAATGGCAGGGAAAGCAGGCCCAATCCCCAAAACATGACGCTTCAGCGCGGACAAATGCCCATCGTCCGTACCTGCATTTTGAGGGCCAGTTGCGGTTTTTTGAATCGCGCGCTGCATGTTGGTTTTTCGGTTTATGCCATGGACAGCGCAGTGTGATCGGCGTAGCGATTTGGCTATGAAAAACGCACCCGTCGTCCGCTATTTCGACCGCAACACGCCACCGCATATTACAACACTTGTGCTGATTGCGGGGGTGGCGGCGCTATCGCTGAACATCTTTTTGCCGTCCTTGCCGTCAATGGCCAAGCACTTTGGCGTCGATTATTCCGTGATGCAGCTTTCGGTCTCGCTCTATCTGGCAGCGACGGCTGTTTTGCAAATCGCCATCGGCCCGGTCTCTGATCGTTTTGGGCGTCGCCCGGTGATGTTCGTCGCAGCCGTCGTTTTCACGATTGCCTCTGTTGGTGCGGTGTTTGCCCCGAATTTCGAAATTTTCCTCGCGTGTCGCATGGCACAAGCGATCGTGGCTACGGGCTTCGTTTTGTCGCGCGCCGCCGTGCGCGACATGGTTTCACAAGAGCAATCCGCCTCGATGATCGGATATGTCACCATGGGCATGTCGGTGGTGCCAATGGTCGGCCCCGCGATAGGCGGCCTGATGGACGAGGCTTTTGGCTGGCAAGCCTCTTTTGTCGTCCTGTCGTTTTCGGGCGTTGGGCTTATGGCAATCATCTGGTTTGACATGGGCGAAACAGCGGTTTCGCGCTC
>JBLIGH010000235.1:0-5623 GCA_047636855.1 Pseudorhodobacter sp. | reverse complement strand
ATCGTCACGAGAACGGCAACCGAAAAACGATTTAACAACATAACTACCCCCATGTAGCGTTGAGGGATAATGAGTCATAATTGTTTCCGGGTAAAGCCTAATTACCCTTTATTTTGTGCCGAACATGCGATCACCCGCATCCCCTAGCCCCGGAACGATATATCCATGTTCATTCAGATGACGATCAACCGCAGCTGTGACGATGGGCACATCGGGGTGCGCCTCTTTCATCCTTGCCACACCTTCGGGCGCTGCAAGCAGGCACAAAAAGCGGATATTGTTGGCACCTTGCGCCTTTAGCAGATCGATCGCGGCCACCGAAGAATTGCCCGTGGCCAACATCGGATCGACCACAATCGTCATCCGGCTGTCCAACGCATCAGGAACTTTGCAATAATATTGCACCGGTTTCAGTGTCGCTGGATCACGGTACAGACCCACAAAACCAACGCGGGCGGCTGGGATCAGCTCTAAAATTCCGTCCATCAACCCGTTACCAGCCCGCAAAATAGAGATCAGCGCCAGTTTCTTGCCTTCCAGGATCGGGGCATCCATCGTCTCTATCGGCGTCTCGATGCGTCTGGTTGTCATGTCAAGGTTGCGCGTAATCTCGTAGGCCAGCAGCAGGCTGATCTCGCGCAACAGCCGCCGAAAGGACGCGGTAGAGGTGCCCTTGTCGCGCATCAGGCTCAATTTATGCTGCACCAGCGGGTGTGTGACGATGGTCAGGTGATCAAGCATTCTGCGCCTCCAGTTTTTTCAACAATCCGACTTTGGTATCTGCGTCACAGAAGGCCGCGTCAAGCGAGGTCCGGGCAATCTTGTCAAACACCGCCTCATCCCAGTCGAAAGCTTCATGCAGCATGGCATATTCATTTTGCATGGTCGTGTGAAAGAAGGGCGGGTCATCGGTGGAAATGGTGACTTTCACGCCGCGTTCATAAAGCTGGTTGATCGGATGGGCGCGAAAACTGGGGTAAAGGCCAAGGGCAACGTTCGATCCGGGGCAAACTTCTAGCACGATGCCTTTCTCGGCGATCTCATCAACAAGCGCGAGGTCTTCTATGGCGCGTACGCCGTGGCCGATACGTTCGACATTCAGATCCTCAATGGCTGAACGCACGCTCTCGGGGCCACCCCATTCACCGGCATGGGCCGTGATGCGCAATCCCGCTTCGCGCGCACAATCGAACGACCAGCGGAAGTCCGACAGATGGCCGGATTTCTCGTCACCGCCAATGCCAAAACCGACGATCCAATCGCCCGCAGTTTCCGCCGCACATCGCGCAGTCTCACGGGCCTTTTGCGGGCCAAAATGCCGGATCGGGGTGATGATGCCGCGCAGCACAATACCGTCACGCTTTTCGGCGAAATCCGCAGCCTCGCGGATCGCCTGCAAATACTCTTTCCAAGCGCCAATATCGCGCCCGCCGCAAAAATCGGGGGAAAGGAAAGTTTCTGAATAGATCACGCCATTTGCAGCACTTTCTTCCAGCACGGCCAACGTCAGGCGGTGAAAATCTTCGGGCGTTTTCAGCGGCTCTGTCGCGGCCTCATAAATTTTCAGGAAATCCCAGAAATCGGTATATTTGTAATTGCCATGCTCATCAAAGATACCGCTGATATCGACATGTTTTTCTTTGGCAATCCCGCGAATGAAGGCAGGCGGTGCTGCACCCTCTAGATGCAGGTGAAGTTCGATTTTGGCAAGATTGGTCATTTGAGAAAGCTCCGCCCCGGCCCGTGACCGGCAATGTTTAGATGTGCCGCGACTGAGGCCGCAACATCGGTAAAAGCGCAATGGCCAATTTCACCAGCGCCCTGCCCTGCGCACAAAACCGGCACCCGTTCGCGGGTGTGTTCGGTGCCGCGCCATGTCGGGTCATTGCCGTGATCGGCGGTGAAAATCGCGAGGTCACCGGGCCGCAGCCGTGCCAAAAAAGCCCCTGCCCGCGCATCAAACCATTCCAATGCGCGCGCATAGCCCGCGACGTCGCGCGGATGACCATAAAGGCTGTCAAATTCCACGAAATTCGCAAAGGTTAGCGACCCAGGTTCGGCCACGTCCGCGAGGCGGATCAGATGGTCGGCAAGGTCTGCATCAGATTTGCCCTTGTGCAGTGCACCCACGCCACGCATCGAAAAAATATCGCCAATTTTTCCGATTGCATGGGTGGCACGGCCCGCATCCGCGACCCAATCCAACAAGGTCGGTGACGGTGGATCGATGGCAAAATCATGCCGGTTGGCTGTGCGTTTAAAATTGCCCGCGCGCCCCGTGAAGGGCCGCGCAATCACCCGCCCGATTTTGCGCGCGTGTAGCATTGGGGCCAGATCGGCGCAAAGTTTCAGCAGGCGCTCTAGGCCAAAGGCCTCTTCATGCGCCGCGATCTGGAACACGCTATCGGCAGAAGTGTAGCAGATCGGCCAACCGCGACGCAGATGCTCGGCGCAATGCGCCTCTATGATCGGCACGCCCGAGGCATGGCAATTGCCCAAGATCCCCTGCGTTCCTGCAAGTTTGCAGACCTCGGCCACGATATCGTCGGAGAAGGCCGGGGTCGTATCGGGGAAATAGGTCCAATCCCAAGGCACGGGCACGCCGGCCAGCTCCCAATGACCCGATGGGGTGTCTTTGCCGCGTGACACCTCGGTCGCCGCCCCCCAAAGCCCCGTGGGGGGGGGGCGCGACAGCGAGACCGCCGATCCCGGAACTGACAAATCCATCGCCGCACCAAGGCCAAGCCTTTCCAGATGCGGCAGCGTCAGCGGACCCGCGCGGCCAACATCGGCGCGCCCCGCCAAGCATTCCGCCGCGATATGACCCAAGGTATTGCTGCCCGCGTCGCCGAAATCCGCGGCGTCGGGGGCACCCCCACAGCCGACACTGTCCATCACGACCAAAAAGGCGCGGGCTTGGGTCATGTCAGCGTTCCGTAGATCAAGGGGGGTTCATTCGGTGCCACATCGGCCAGCGTATAAGCGGCGCGCAACCGGGCGATCGCTGCATCAGCCTCGGCCACAGAAGCGGCATGGATCATCGCAAACGGTTGGCCTGCTTCGATTTCTTCACCGATCCCCGCAAGGTCGGACAGACCCACCGAAGGGTTTATCCGGTCGCCATCGCGCAACCTGCCCCCCCCCAGATGCACCACGGCCAGACCCAAAGCCTCGGTGTTGATGGCAGTGACAAAGCCTTTACGCGGGCTGGTCACCTCGCGCTGCACCGGCGCTGCTGGCAACCGGTCCGGCCAACGTTCAATGAAATCGGCGGGACCCCCTTGGGCTGCAATCATGCGCCCAAAATACTCTGCCGCAGCGCCACTTTCCAGCGCTTGCGCTATCCGGCTTGCGCCATCGGCTGCATCCGCGGCCAAGCCCCCCAACGCCAAGACCTCGCCACCAAGGGCGGCCGTCAGATCCCAAAGAGAGGTGTTGATCGAGGTGCCCGTGAGGGTTTCCATCACCTCGATCACTTCCAGCGCATTGCCTGCTGATGTCGCCAAAGGTTGGCTCATATCCGTGATCAACGCTGTCGTCATACAACCCGCACCTTGCGCCGTCTTCACCAAAGCCTGCGCCAATTCGCGCGCTTCTGCTTCGGTTTTCATAAAAGCGCCAGATCCCAGTTTGACATCCAGCACCAGCGCTTCCAGCCCCGCTGCAAGCTTTTTCGACAAGATCGAGGCGGTGATTAAATCGATGCTGTCCACGGTGCTGGTCATGTCGCGGATCGCGTAAAGACGGCGGTCGGCCGGGGCGATGTTGGCGCTGGCCGCAAGAATAGCGCAGCCGCAGCTTGTGATCTGCTGGCGCAATTGCGCCTCGGTCAGTGCGGTGCGAAAGCCGGGGATCGATTCCAGCTTGTCCAATGTGCCACCGGTATGACCCAACCCGCGACCCGAGATCATCGGTACATATGCGCCACAAGCAGCCAAGGCGGGTGCGAGCAAAAGCGAGGTGCAATCGCCGATGCCACCGGTCGAATGCTTGTCGACCACCGGCCCGGGCAACGACCATTTCAACTTCTCGCCGCTGCTTAGCATCGCACGGGTCAGCGCGACTCGCCCCGCCTCGCCCAGACCTTTCAAGCAAACAGCCATGGCAAAGGCACCCGCCTGCGCGTCACTGACTACCCCAGTTGCGAGGCCTTTGGCAAACCAGTCCAAGCTGGCTGCATCCGGCACTTCGCCCGCGCGCACTTGAGCGATAATCGCCCGCGCATCAGGCTCAGCGGGCATCGGTTTTGGCCATATGACCTGCGCTAAAGCTGCCCGGCAACAGGTCTGCCACGGTTACCGCCCGCGATTGCCCATCGGTTGTGGCCAGTGTGACAGTGACCTCGGGCCCGGCGAATTCCGCGATCTTCTGACGACATCCGCCACAAGGCGGCACCGGGCTGGGACTGTCCGCGATGACAAGAATTTCGGTGATTTTGTGATCCCCCGCCGCGATCATCGCAGCGATAGCACCCGCCTCGGCACAGGTGCCTTCGGGGTAGGCGATATTTTCGACATTGCAGCCGGAATAAATCGCACCTGACGCGGCCCGCAGCGCTGCCCCGACTTTGAAGCGAGAATAGGGCGCATAGGCGTTTTCGCGGACGGCGGTGGCGGCTTGCAGCAAGGACATATTTGGCTCCTGTATTTTTCACAGTTTGGAACCGGCGGGCGCGACTTGCAAGCGGTCTGGTTGCGGGACCGCGCCGGGGGGTTTCACACCCCCCGGACCCCCTGTGGGATATTTTTGAACAGATGAGGGCGTCAGAGGATTTCGGTGTTGAACTGCCCCGGCAAGCTGACTTCGAGCAATTGCAGATCCTCGGTGGCGTCTGTGTACTGGGTCGTCATGCCGGGTGGGATCACGAACGCATCCCCTATGGTCAGGCGGAACGGGGATTTGCCTTCGCCGTGCAGGGTCATCTCGCCGGACATAACATAGGTAAACAAGATATCGGTTGTATGTTTGGTCGCCGGAGCAGGCCCGGTTGGGCGCGCCACCATGACGCTGGCAACACCTTTGGTATTTGAATTGATCGTGGTGTCGCGCGCTTCAAAACCCGGAATACGAAAGGGGCTGAAGGTCGATTGAGCCCCGATATTATGCACAAACCGTTGGCCTTGCCATTCACGGTCCGGGTGCAGATGCGGCGTCGGCAGGGTCATCTCGTGGTCAATTTCGGTGACATGATCAGCCGGGACGCCAATTTCGATAACCTCGATGCCGTCAGAAGCCTCGAGCACACGGTGGCGGATTTCGGGGGGCTGGATGAAACAATCGCCTGCGGTCAAACGAATTTTCGGACCTTGATCCTCGTAAACCACATCAACCCAGCCTTTGACGCAGAAAATCAGCTGAAATCCGACCTTGTGGAAATGCACCATGTCCGGGACCGGACCACCATCGGGGATGCGGATATGGCTGGCAATGATTGCACCGCCAAGACGCGAAGGGACCAAATCACGGTAATGCATACCTGCACGACCAATCACCCAAGGGGCCTGATCGGCAAGCCTGCGCACAACAAAGGCATGTTCGGTGGTGGGCATCACCACGGGTGGATCCAACGCCTCAATCTCGACGCGCGTGCCATTGGGTGCGGTGAGGTTGCGCTGGCCATCTG
>JBLIGH010000234.1:0-5633 GCA_047636855.1 Pseudorhodobacter sp. | reverse complement strand
CCACACTCATTGCAAGCACGGTCGCCAAAAAGCCAGAACTATTCGGCGGCATCGCACGCGTGAAATCTATGCTTGGACACATGTCAGCGAAAATGGCGGCCCACTACGCGCGCAGGGCAGAAGCAGAACACATGAACGCCGAAACGATGCTTCTTTTGCCCGAGATTGGGAACCGCCCCGCTTGGATTGGGAACCCTGTAGAATAAAGACTCGTAAGCCATTGATTTTGGTGGGTAATGACGGGCTCGAACCGCCGACATCTTCGGTGTAAACGAAGCGCTCTACCAACTGAGCTAATCACCCGATTTGGGCTGAGTAGCCGATCCTTTTCGCGACCGCAAGAGGGTCTTTCACCTTGTCGAGCGCATTGCGCATTTCGTGCAGCAAAGATAGTTTACCGCCAAAGACAAGTGATGGGCGGGGCAAAGGCAATGGCAGCGCGAATAATGGTGGTTGGCACCGGGTCTATTGGCCGACGCCATGCAGAAAACCTGACCCATCTAGGGGCAAAGGTGACCGCGGTCGGCTGGCGCACGACCAGTGCCGACCAAGTGGCCGATAAGCTGCAAACAGGGGCGTTTGAGGGATTGGTGATAGCGACCGCGACGCAGCTGCGACTGCCTTTGATCGAAGCGGCAGCGGCAGCAGGCGTTCCGATCTATGTGGAAAAACCCCTTGCCTATACCTCGGTGGAGCTTGCGGCCTGCCTGACGGCCGCAGCCCCCATCGCCTCGCGCTCGATGTTGGGTTTCATGATGCGCTATCACCCGGCCTTTCGCGATTTGGCGCAGACCGACCTGACCGATACATACCGATTTGATTTCAGCATCGGCCATGACGTCACGCAATGGCGCACGAATTGGCGGTTTTCCGACAGCTACGCCGCAAAAGCCCAAGGCGGCGGCGTTTTGCTGGACCTGAGCCACGAGATTGACATGGCCGCCTGCCTGTTTCCCGGATTGACGCTGGGACGTGTCGATTGCATTGGTCACGCTGCCTATCCGGGCGTTGATATGGCCAGCCGCGTTCATCTGTCAGCCCCCGGCGTATCAGGCAGCGTCTCGATGGATTATCTGGCACCACAACTGATCCGCAAAGCGCAGATCTGCGGCACCAAGGCGACGCGCGATTATGATTTTGCCGCGCAAAGCTACAAGGTTACGACTGCAAACGAGATTAAGAACCACGTGCATCCCCTTGAACGAAATGAGATGTTTTTAAATTCAGCCCGTGATTTCATCGCCCTGATCACCGGTAATCCGCTGCAAGGCATCAATCATTTCCCAAGGTTGGACCAAGTCGGCGCAAGCTGCAATCTGGTCGCGCAAGCTTGGGAGCAGCGCCGTTTCAACGGCGAAACCACAAAGGAAATTCCATGATTATTGGCCATATTGGCGCTCGCAAAGGCTCCAAAGGTGTTCCGGGCAAGAACTTCCGCGCGCTGTGCGGCAAGCCCCTGATCGATTGGTCGCTCGATCAGCTTTTCGCCTGTCCGATGATCGATGCCGTGGTGGTTTCAACCGATGACGAGGCGATTTATGATCATGCCGTGGCCAAAGGCGCGCTGAAAATTGGGTTACGTCCGGCGCATCTGGCCACGGATCGTGCCGGAAAATGGGGCGTTTGGCAACACACGCTGGAAGCGTCAGAGGCGCTGACCGGCCCTGCCACTGCCTTTGTGGACCTCGATTGCACCTCGCCGCTGCGCCTGCCTTCTGACATCACCAACGCGTTGGATTTATTCGCAAAAGAATCCCCCGACATGGTGATGTCTTGCTGTGAAGCGCGCAAAAATCCTTATTTCAACCTTGTTGAACCCGATGCCAGCGGCGCTTTGCATGTCTCTAAACCCCTGCCCGGCGGTGTGGTCGCGCGCCAGCAAGCGCCGGTGGTTTATGAGCATGCCGCCTCGACCTATGTGGTCGCCCCCGCCTATCTGAAGCGCGCCCAAAGCCTGTATGAGGGCCGCGTCATCCCCTACCTGATGGAGGCGGATCGCTGCCTTGATATCGACAGCCCCTTCGATTTTAAACTTGTGGAGTTTTTGATGAATTCCCGCCTTGAGGAGACAAACCATGGATAAGCAACTCTCTGGCCGCACCGTGTTTATCACGGGCTCGGGTGGCGTTCTGGGTTCTACCTATGTGCGTCGGATGTTGGCCGTGGGGGCGCGCGTTATCTCGACCGATCTGCCTGGGGTCCGCGCCGATGCGTTGAAGGCCGCACATGAAAACAACGCGAACTTTCGCTTCTATGACCTTGATGTTGGGGATGAAACTCAGGTTGAGGGTATCTTCAAACAGGTTCTGACCGATGGGTGGGAGCCGAATGTCATCTTGAACAATGCCGCAATAACCGGCGAGATGTTGATGGGCGCTGGCAAGCCCTTCCCAGATTTCGCCAATACCACGGTCAGCGATTGGGAAAAGACCCTGCGCACCAATCTAACGGGCGCGTTTATGGTGGCGCGCCAGATGGACCGCGACATCGTCGGGCGCTACCCCGCGACCCTGATCAATGTCGCCTCGATGTATGCGCTCAACGGGCCGCATCACCAGATTTATGACGGCATGCCGTTCAAGAATTTCTCGGCCTATTCCACCACCAAAGCGGGGATACATGGGCTGACGCTTTGGCTGGCAGGCTATTGGGCCAAACGGCAAGCCACCGTTAACACCATCGCGCCGGGGGCTGTGTTCAACGGCCATTCCGAAGAGTTCCAGCGCCGCGTGTCAGAGCTGATCATGGCAGGTCGAATGGCACAACCCGATGAAATCGCAGATACAATGCTGTTCCTTGCCTCGGCGCAATCGGGTTATATGACCGGGCAATTGGTCAATGTCGATGGCGGATTCAGCGGCTGGTAGGGGACGCGGGCAAAGCAGGCCAGTAACCCAAAGCTTACCGGCCCCGCCTTAGCCACTATCACGAAACTCTTTTTGCAAGCCGCGCGACCAAAACCCCGCGTCTTGCAAGACATCCACGAACCTGTTTGCCGCACTGCCGGTGCCAAAACCAGTGTCGCGCGGGTAGGCACGCCCCCATTGCGTTGCCAGAAACGCGCTGATTGCGGCCCGGTCATCCGCATCGCAAAACCGGATAGAGGGCGCAGAGGCGCGGTTGTGTTGGCGCGTACCCACATCCAACGACGGCACGCCCAAAAACGGTGCTTCGCGCACCCCGGCGCTGGAATTGCCAATCACGCAGGCTGCGTTTTTCATCAGCTCCGAGAAATGTCCAAACCGCATCGAGGGGATCAGACGAAACCGCTCTTTTGGCAGGGCCTCAATGACGTTGAAAATTGCCTCGGAACCGGGGTCGTTATTCGGCGCGATCAGCACAAAATTCCGACCCGATTGCGCCAAAGCCCCGTAAAGCGCTGCGGTTTGCGCGCCCATAGTGCTTTGCTCTGACGTGACCGGATGAAACACGCAGATGCCATAATCGGCAAAGGCAATTCCGTAGCGCGCGCGCACATCCGCCAGTGTCACACCGGACGGCTGCGAGTGGAAATCAAGCTCGGGCGAGCCGATTATATGAATGGCTTCAACAGGTTCACCCAAGGCCATGACCCGCCGTGCCGCATCTTGCGACGAGACAAAATGCACCGAGGCCAGCTTGGAATTACAATGGCGAAAAATCTCGTCAATCGTGCCCGAAACCTCGCCACCCTCGACATGGGCCGAACGGATATAGTTGGTCGCGGCAACCAACGTGCAGGCCAGTGCCTCGACCCGGTCGCCATGCGTGATAACCAGATCGGGGCGATGCTCGGTCACATAATCGGAAAACCCGATCACGGTTTTCGCCAGAATCAAATCTTGAGGATCGCCAGGGCGTTGGTTCAAAAACTCATGCACCGCAACGCCGGGCAGCTTATGCACCTCTAGTTTCGTCAGCCCGTAACGGTCCAACATATGCATGCCGGTCACGAAAAACGTCACCGCAAACCCCGCATCGCGCGCAGCGATTGCGAGGGGTTCCAGCTTGCCAAAATCAGCGCGGGTTCCGGTGACAAAAAGCAAATTCTGCGCCATCAGGACTTTCCCTGCCAAACCTGACATGAGGGGGATGTGCTCACGCCAGATCGCTCCATTTCAGCTGCGTGTTGCGCGTCACCGCACGGGTCAGACGGCGCCCCACGACCTTGTCAAACTCGTATCCCGCAATCTCGCCCGAACCGGGGCGCCGCGCCCAGATATCGGCTTCCGCGATCACATGGCCCTCGGGCAGATCGGCATCGGCTACCACGCTGGCGCGGGCGAAACGGTACACCGGTTCTTCGGCTTGCGTCCGCTGTTTGGGGTTGCGCAGGGCCGTGTGAATTTCGCGCGACCGGTCGATCAGAAATCGCAGTTCTGCCGGGTCCATCGAGTTGATGATATCGGGGCCCACACGGTAGCGGCTATCGGTATAATGCCGTTCCAGAATACAAGCGCCAAGTGCCACCGAGGCCAGCGCCATTTCCGGCCCGATCGAATGGTCCGAAAAGCCGACGATCGCATTTGGAAACGCGGCTTTCAGATCGCTAACCCCTTGCAACGAAACAATCTCTGGCGGGCTTGGGTACAGGTTGGTGCATTCCAAAAGCGCATATTCTACCCCCGCTGCATCCAAAATGGCCACACTGGCGCGGATCGTTTCAATCGTTTGCATCCCGGTCGACATAATCACCGGTTTGCCAAGCCGCGCGATATGGCGGATCAGCGGCAAGTTATCCGCCTCGCCCGATCCGATCTTATAGGCAGGCACATCCAGCGTTGCCAGAAAGTCCGCAGCAGCCCGGCTGAACGGGGTCGAGATATAGATAAGCCCAAGGCTTTCGGTATAGGTTTTCAGCGCGCGCTCGTCATCAAGGCTCAGCGCGCAGCGTTCCATCACATGCCAGATCGAGACATCGGCATTCGGCGGAAAGATCGACTTCGCCTCATCCGTCATTTCATCTTCAATGATATGCGTCTGATGCTTGATGCATTCGCAACCCGACAGCGCCGCCAGCCGCACCATTTCCTTGGCAACATCCAGACTGCCACCATGGTTGATCCCGATTTCGGCAATGACCAATGGTGGGTGTTCTGGGCCAATTTCGCGGTTACCGATCTTCATAGGGTCAGCCTTTTCGTTACATTTCAATCAACAGACAATTTACGTTTAATGCTTATTATCAAATACTTCTGACATAATCCTCAGACAGCAGATAAGCCAGCGCGAAAGCGTCGCATATTGGTGCGGTAGCTTTGGGCCGAAAGCAAGAGCTTGGCCTGCGCTTCGGCATCTAGCTGCCGAACCACCTTGCCCGGTGCGCCCATGACCAGTGATCCGTCGGGGATTTCTTTGCCTTCGGTGATCAGCGCGCCAGCGCCAATCAGGCAGCCGCGCCCGATCTTGGCCCCGTTCAACACGGTCGCCCCCATCCCGATCAACGAGCCTTCGCCGACGGTACAGCCATGCAACATCACCTTATGACCAATGGTGCAATTGGCCCCAATTACCAGCGGATAGCCCATATCAGTGTGCAGCACGCAGTTTTCTTGCACATTGCTGCCAGCACCGACCCGGATCTCCTCGTTATCACCGCGCAAGGTGGCGCCGAACCAGACCGAAGCTCCCGCCTCCAACACCACTTTGCCGAT
>JBLIGH010000233.1:0-5652 GCA_047636855.1 Pseudorhodobacter sp. | reverse complement strand
CGACCTCTATATCTTGTTCGCCCGTGCCCGAACCCACCCCGATAGCCCCTACCAATTCGCCGTTGATCCGAATGGGCAGCCCCCCCATCAACCCGGTGATAGCGCCACCCGTTGCAAGGCCAATGCCGGTACGAACCGCCTCGGGTACAGCCCCGCTTGGCGCACCGATGGAGGCTGCGGTGATCGCCTTGGACATTGCACTTTTGCGGCTTAAAAACTTGGCCCCGGTCATCCTAATTTCACCCAAAGGCTCGCCGCTGGCGTCAACAATCACGATGCATTGCGGCTGGCCCATCTGCTCTGCCTTGATGACAGCGGCAGACAGCATCGCCATAGTGCCGGCATGCGTTAGTTTTGACGTTGCTAAGAAAAATGCCATGCTGGCTCCTGTGGAGTTTGACCTTCGTCGATGTTAACGATAACTAAATCATAGGTTCTGGGAGGGAAATGCCAATGTCTTTTTTTGAAGTTATGGATCCGGCCTTCGGCAAATTTGTTCTGGGCAACGCGCCGGTCAAGCAGCTGGCCACCGGATTTGACTGGGTGGAGGGGCCGGTTTGGTTTGGCGACGCCAATTGCCTGCTGTTCTCGGATATCCCCAACAACCGGATCATGCGTTGGACGCCGGGGCAGGGGATTTCAACGTACCGCGCCCCTTCGAATTACGCCAATGGTCACACCCGCGATCTTCAGGGGCGGTTGGTTTCTTGCGAGCATGGCGCGCGCCGTGTGACGCGGACGGAACATGACGGATCGATCACAGTGATTGCCGACAGCTATGAAGGCAAGCCCCTGAATTCGCCCAATGATGTTGTGGTAAAATCGGATGGAACAATCTGGTTTTCGGACCCGCATTATGGGATCATGACCAATTACGAAGGGTTCCAATCGGTTCAGCAAAACCCCTGTGTGGTCTACCGCGCCAACCCCGGTACGGGCGCGTTGCAGGTTATGGTCAGCGATATGAACTGCCCCAACGGCCTTGCGTTTTCACCCGACGAAAGCTTGCTTTATGTGGCCGATACCGGGCGGATGTTTTTACCCGACCCCCAGCACATCCGCGTTTATAATTGCGCGCCTGATGGCCGCATCTCGAATGGGCGGGTTTTTCACACGATCGATACGGGCTGCTCGGACGGCTTCCGCCTTGATAGTGACGGCAATCTCTGGTCCTCTGCTGCTGACGGCGTGCATTGCATTGCCCCTGATGGGCATTTGATGGGCAAGATCTTGGTGCCAGAGCTGGTGTCCAACATCTGCTTTGGCGGGCGTGCCAAGCATGAGCTGTATATAACCGCGACAACCAGCCTCTACCGGGTGATATTGAATCGAAAAGGACTTCAAAGACCATGAGCAACTGTGAGATCGGCCTGATTGGCCTTGGAACCATGGGTTCTGCCCTTGCATTGAATATCGCCGAAAAGGGCTTTGACATTGCTGTGTTCAATCGCACGACATCGGTCACAAAGGCCTTTGCGGCCGGGGCAGGACCGCTTGCACATAAAGTGACACCGACCGACAGCCTTGCGGATTTTGTCGCGGCGATCAAAGAGCCGCGGGCGATTATCTTGATGGTGCCCGCGGGCGAGCCGGTCGACGACCAAATCGCGGCGCTGGTGCCGCTGCTGGGTGCCAATGATCTAATCATTGATGCTGGCAACGCGAACTTTCACGACACCAACCGCCGGATGCGCAGCATGACGACGCCGTTTCTGGGCATCGGTGTCTCGGGCGGCGAAGAGGGTGCGCGTCATGGCCCTGCAATCATGGGTGGCGGGCCGAAACAGCATTGGGACCGGGTCGCGCATATTCTGACGGCGATTGCTGCGAAGTTTGGCGATTACGCCTGCGCCGACTGGATGGGCGAAGAGGGTGCGGGGCATTTCGTCAAGGCCGTGCACAACGGAATTGAATACGCCGATATGCAGCTGATCGCCGAGACTTACGGGTTGATGCGTGACGGGCTTGGGCTGGAATCGGCGGCCATTGGCACGATTTTTGACGGCTGGAATGCCGGGCCATTGCAATCCTATCTGGTCGAGATTTCGGGCAAAATCGCAGGCGTGGTTGATGCGGCGACGTCGAAACCTTTGCTCGACGTGATTGTGGATGCGGCGGGGCAAAAAGGCACCGGGCGCTGGACCGCGATCGAGGCGCAGCATCTGGCTGCCGCCATCCCGGTGATCGAGGCCGCTGTTGTGGCGCGCAATCTGTCCGCGCGGCGTGAAGAGCGGGCCGAGATGGAGGCCCTGTTTGGCGCGGGGCCAACATCGATTGGCGCAGACAAGCTGCCATCGGACGTGATGGAACAAGCGATGATCTGCGGCAAAATCCTGTGCTACGATCAAGGGTTTCGCATGATGAAAGCTGCGTCAGAACAGTTCGGTTGGAACCTGCAAGCCCCTGCTATAGCGCGGGTATGGCGCGAGGGTTGTATCATTCGTTCGGCCATGTTGGACGATATGGCGAATGCCTTTACCGAAGATGCGGACCGCAGCCTGATGGCCGCCCCGTTCTTTGCCGCGCTTATTCGCAACAGCCATGATGCCCTACGCAAGGTCGTCTCGGTTGCCGCATTGCACGGTGTTGCTGTGCCGGCCCATGCCGCTGCCCTTACCTATTTTGATGCGATGCGGACGGCGCGCGGTACGGCGAATATGATCCAAGGCCAGCGTGATTTCTTTGGGCTGCACGGCTTTGCCCGTTTGGATGACGAAACGTCGGGCAACCACGGTCCTTGGGCCAAAGTCTAGATCGTTGAACCTGGCACAAGCCGGGTCTGAATAACGGTTACATCATCGACGGGATCGCCCCGCAGACGGCTTACCAAAGCCTCTGCGGCGGCTTTGCCAATGCGGACGGTTGGAACAGCGGTCGTCGTCAAACGGCGCGGCAAGATTGACGCCGCTTCCATCCCACCCCACCCTGCGACGCCCATATCTTCGGGCACACGCAGACCGATTTTGGTCAGATACGCCAGCCCGCCAATCGCCATTTCATCATCGTGATAGTAAATCGCATCCAGATCACTATTACGCGCCAACATTGTCTCGGTGCCGTAATAGCCTGCGTAAAAGCCGGGCTGGTCTTTGAGCACCTCTTGCGTCACAAGCCCTAACCCGCTTTCCGATAAGCCCTGCACAAACCCTTTGTACCGCAGCAGACCAGAGGTCTTACGCTGTGCAAGTGCCCCAACATAGCCGATGCGCCGGCGGCCGGCGGCGGTCATGCAGCGCGCCATTTCCAACCCGTTATCGAAATGAGAAAAGCCCACGGCAAGGTCGATGGGCTTCGTCGTAAGGTCCCAAACCTCGACCACAGGCACCCCAAGGTCGCGCAACAGTTTCAGCGTCCCATTGGTATGGACACGCGACGCCAAAACCACAGCCGCCGGTCGCCATGAGGCAAGCGTTCGCAGCCAAGTTTCCTCTTCCTCGGGCAATTGGTCGTGCGAGCCGATCATAGTTTGATAGCCCAAGCGCGACAGCGTCAGGTTCATCGAGTCCAAAACAGAGGCGAACAAAGGCGAAGTCAGGCGCGGCACGCAAACGCCAACAAGTGTCGAGGTGCCGGACCGCCCAAAAGCCGCCGCAACGCGGTTTGGCAGATAACCGGTCCGCTGAACCTCGCTGAGAACCTTTTCGCGGGTCGCTTCGGAAAACCCTGTGCCATCCCTCAGCACGCGGCTGACAGTCATTTTCGACACGCCAATATTGCGCGCAATGTCTTCAAGGCCGGGTTTCGGTCGTTTTGTCATCAGCATCATTATTCGGGTGCCGGCAATATTTGCAATGCCAAATTATGTTATCGATAACTTTGGGGTTGACTCGTGTCGAAAGAGGCGGAAAGATGCGTACGTTACCGGTAACCTAGGGAGGGTTGGTAACAAAGATCCTGGGAGGGACCTGAATGTCTGAAAAATCGGGCCTGTTTTTTGACAGCATTGTCAAAAGCTTTGGTGGTACCAAAGCGTTACGCGGCGTATCGTTGCGGGTTAATCGTGGCGAGATCGTTGCCTTGCTGGGTGAAAACGGCGCCGGGAAATCGACTTTGATCAAAACGCTTGGTGGTATTAACATTCCAGACAGTGGGCAGGTTTATGTTGATGGCATTCCCTATAAACATGTCAGTGGCAAAATTTCGACCAAACAGGCTGTGGCTTTCATCCACCAAGACCTTGGCCTGATCGAGTGGATGAGCGTTGCGGAAAACATCGCACTCGCCGTGGGTTACCCCAAAAAGCGTGGCCGGATCGATTGGCCAAGTGTCGAGAAAGTCGCCCGCGACGCCTTGGAATTGGTCGAGGCGGATTTTGCCCCAACGGCACGTGTCTCAAGCCTGACGCGGACCGAAAAGTCACTGGTCGCTATTGCGCGGGCTTTGGCAGTTGAATGTGACTTCCTTGTGCTGGACGAACCCACTGCCTCTTTGCCTGCGGACGAGGTAGAGCGCCTGTTTGCCGCCATTCGCCCGCTGAAAGAAAAGGGCGTGGGCATGATTTACGTCTCGCACCGGCTGGACGAGGTGTTTCAAATTTCGGACCGGGTCGCGGTTCTGCGCGATGGTCAAATGGTCGGGATGCGTGACATTCAGCACACCAATGCCGAAGATCTTGTCAGCCTGATCGTTGGCCGCAAAGCGCGCGAGATTGAGCGGCCAGACGTGCAGCAGGGCGAAGAACTGCTAACCGCCAAGGCGCTTGCGACATCCAAAGCAGGGCCGATTGATTTTAGCATTCGGCGTGGCGAGATGGTGGGTCTTGTCGGGTTGCGCGGGGCAGGGCACGAAGAAATTGGCCGCGCGCTGTTTGGTCTGGAAAAGCACAGCGGAACTGTGCTGCTGGAAGGCCAAACGCCAGACCTTTCGTCGCCACGTGCGGCAATGCGGTCTGGGATTGGCTTTGTGGCGCGCGATAGGATTGTCGAGTCGATAGCACCCGCGCTGACCATCCGCGAGAATGCATTCCTCAACCCTTCTGCAACCAACCGCGGCTTGGCCTCGATGATGCGACCCCGCACAGAGGACGCGTTGGCCCGGGATTTGGGCAACCGCGTGGGCCTGTCGCCCAACGACCCAACCCTTGCGATCGAAGCGCTTTCGGGCGGCAATCAGCAAAAAGTCGTGGTCGGGCGTTGGCTGGATACGGGGCGCCGGCTTTTGATCGCCGAAGACCCAACGTCGGGCGTCGACGTGGGGGCAAAGGCCGAGATTTACCACCTTTTGTTCGAAGCGTTGGCCTCTGGCATGGGTGTGCTGATCGTCTCGACCGATTTCGAGGAGATCGCGAATATTTGCCACCGTGCCATTGTCTTTAGCCGTGGCCAAGTTGTGAACGAGCTGAGCGGCGTTGCGCTTTCAACAGAAACACTGATCCAGGCCGCTTCGGCTGGCGACCAAGCAGCTTAGGAAAGAAGAAGACTATGAACTCTGTAGAATCCGATGCCCTTGAACCAACGCGCGACGAAATGGTTGGGCTGACAATCGCGCAAAAATTGATGCGGCTGGCCCCCGTCTATGGGCTGGTCATCTTGACGGTCTTTTTGATGTTGCTGTTCTCGATCTTGCTGCCAAACACATTTCCGACCTTGCTGAACCTTCGGGCGATCTTGTCGGACAAGGCGATTATCGCGATGCTGTCGCTGGCGGCTATGA
>JBLIGH010000232.1:0-5658 GCA_047636855.1 Pseudorhodobacter sp. | reverse complement strand
CGGGAGAATGCGCGAAGATACGATGCCAGATGCGATAAACTTTTGTTTCGCTATTAGGAGAATATGTAATGGGACCCTTCCCTCATTCCGCCCCGCAGGCCAAAATATCGGCGGAAAACCCCGCTGGAACCGATGGTTTCGAATTCGTAGAATTCGCGCATCCCGAACCGGAGAAGCTGCGAGAGCTGTTTGCGCGAATGGGCTATGCCCTGACTGCGCGGCACAAGACCAAACAGATCGAACTTTGGCAGCAGGGCGACATCACCTATATTCTGAACAACGAGGTTGGCAGTCATGCGCGCCGCTTTGTTGAAGAGCATGGGCCCTGTGCCCCTTCGATGGGTTGGCGCGTTGTCGATGCGCAGCACGCGTATTCCCATGCAGTGAAAATGGGGGCCGTGCCTTACGATGCTGATGACAAAGCGCTGAACCTGCCGGCGGTTGTAGGCATCGGCGGTTCGCTGATCTATTTCACCGAACAATACGGCGCCAATAATCCTTATGATGCCGAATTTGACTGGATCAATACGGCCAAGCCTGAAGGCGTCGGTTTTTACTATCTCGACCATCTGACGCACAACGTCCACAAGGGCAATATGGACACTTGGTTCAATTTTTACGGCAAGATATTCGGTTTCAAACAGATCCGTTTCTTCGACATCGAGGGCAAGTTTACCGGGCTTCTGAGCCGCGCGCTAACATCGCCTTGCGAGCGTATCCGCATTCCGATCAACGAAGATCGTGGCGAAAAAGGTCAGATTGTTGAATATCTTAAGCGCTATAAGGGCGAAGGCATTCAGCATATCGCCGTCGGGTCGGAAGATATTTATGCGGCCACTGATGAGATTGCAAACCGCGGGCTGCAGTTCATGCCAAAGCCGCCTATGGCTTATTATGAGCTGTCTAAAACCCGTGTTGCGGGGCATCAAGAGCCGATTGATCTGATGGCCAAGCACGGGGTCTTGATTGATGGCGAAGGCGTCGTGGACGGCGGCGAAACCCGGATCTTGCTGCAAATTTTCTCGAAAACCGTGATCGGCCCGATCTTTTTCGAGTTTATCCAGCGCAAAGGCGATGATGGCTTTGGCGAGGGGAATTTCCGGGCTTTATTCGAAAGCATCGAGCAAGACCAGATTGAGCGTGGCGTATTGTAAGCTGACTGAAGGCGGTGATGCGCCGGACTGACTTCGGATGTCAAAAGGGCTGGTCAGCCTTTTGGCATTGCGAGGGTCAGTAATTTGCTGCCCTTTTTGTAGCGCAATTCATCGGTTGTGATCGCAGCAACCGTGCCGCCATCAACCTTGTCGCCAACCTTCACCTTGGAAAAGCGCCCGCTAGAGCTGCGGACCAGCGCATAGCGGTTGGAAGAGGTGCCGTAAACGCCGATCAAGTTGATTTTTGACAGGTTAATAGCGTTCTTGAAGGTGGCTTGCTGTGCGACAGACGCGCGTGTTGGGATGCGAGGTGCTGCAGATGCGGCGACCCTGATCTCGGGTTCTGCCTCTTGCTCTGGCTCTGGTGGATTGCGTGTCGCCTCTGCGACAGCCGCTGAAACAACGCGCGAGAAGTCACGAGGCCGTGCAGCGGGGCGGGGCGAAAGTGAAACCGCCAGCACCGTCGCATCGACGCGGGCCGACTGTTGGGCTTCTGCAACGGCGACGGCCACCAAAGAGGCCGCCTGCGCCTGATTTCGGGCCGCATCTGCGCCAGCGGCCAAGACAGAGGCGGGCCGCGTGCGCGGGCGTAAGCTAGTCAGCCGCGTTGCGCTGGCGTTTGACAAGGCCGCGTCATCGTCGTCCGCCTGTGCCGGCTCTTCTGTTATGGGCCGCGATCTTGGCCGCGCATCGGCGAAGCTTGGATCGGTTGAAAACGCATTGGATGTGGGTTCAGCTGCTATGGCCGCAGTCGCAGTCGCAGTCGCAGTCGCAGTCGCAGCCGCAACTGCTGCGTCAGGTGCCAGCGTCGGGACGGGCAACACAGCCTCGATTGCGGAAATTGCTGCCGGCCGTGGCGGGGGCAAAGGGTTCGGGCGACCGGCGACCAAACGCACACCTTCGGGTGTGATGATGCCTTCCGGCGTCGGTTTGATCAGGCCATTGGCCTCAAATTCATAGACAACGCCAAAGGGCGGCGGTGGGAACGCGGCGACGGGGGCGGTATCGCCATTCGTTTGCGGCACAGGCAAGGCCACCGCATCAAAACTTGGCGGTGGGCCATCCACCGCTGCCAAAAAGATCTCGTCTTGCTGGTCGGTCGGCAGCGGTGCCCTGAGCGAGCCGGGATCTTGGGGAATAACGTCGGGTTGCGCGATGTCCGGCACAGCCGCTTCCGGGGCAGCCACCAATTCGGGTGCTACAATTTCCTCGACAAGCTCGGGTGTCGCATCTGGTAAGGCAAGTTGAGCCGTCTGATCGGCATCTGCGATGGCTTCGGGTTCGGTATCGGCCAATAATTCGGCCTCTTCGATGCCGGAATCTGTGGCGCCAGCACCGTCAATTGCAACCGCAACCGGGGTGTCTTCAGTTTGGATGCGTGACACAATATAAGAGGACCAGGCTGCAACCAATGCCAAAGCCAGTAAAAGGGCCAACACCAGGAAAAGGCCCAAGAAACGTGGCTTGCCTCGGTTTTTTTGCAGCTTTTCGCCAAACTTGCCCATCGATTGAGCGCCGGCTGTGGCCATGCCTTTGGGGGGGGATGCCGGAAGTGCGGTGACCTTCGCCCTTGGTTTATCACGCTTCGCGCCAATGGATTTGCCGGGTATGCTGGCAGCCGTTACCATATCTGCCATCCGCCGGGCAGGCGTGCCGGTGGTCACAGAAAGCACCGGTGCAGCCTTCGGCGCGGCAATCGGTGCGGCGGCTGGCGGTCGGGTGGCGACGATCTTGTCAATCAGCGGTTTTGGGGCAAGGCCCTCTGGCTTGGCGTCGGCCACTTTGGTCGCATGGTTTGTCAGGACAATTGCCGGGGCATTGGTTTTGCCCGAATTCAGCGTCGGAGCCGCAATTGCGGTTGCAGTCGTGACGGAAACCGCCGGGGACGTCGATTTTTCAGCAGGCCCAAGCGTGGGGGCCAAGCCTTCCTCTCGCCGACGGCTTGAAAAGCGCGGTGGTTCCAAAGGGGCATCGGGCGGATCACCCGCTGTGGCTGAGACAGGCGTTTTGCCAGTGTCACTGCGGCGCAACCCGGTATCTGGGGCGCTGGATACCGCAGGTGCAGCCGCATCTTGGCGGGCTTCAACCGGGCGAGGCGCCGCCGCGACCGGGGTCGCAGTCGCTACCGCTTTTGCCGCGACAGCTTGCTTTTGCCGTTCGGCGTCAGCGCGTGCAATTTTTGCCTTTTCGGCCTCGGCTGCAATGCGCTTGGCCTCGGCATCCGCCATCACGATTGCTTTGGCTTCAGCCGCCAGCCGCGACTTTGCGGCGTCAGTCTCTGTTTTTGCGGCCTCGGCAGCTTCAGCAGCCTCGGCGGAAACCTTAGCAGCTTCGGCTTTTGCGGCGGCAGCACGTTCAACTTCTGCACGGCGCAAGGCTTCGGCTTTTTCTTGCGCTTGCTTTTCCGCTTCGGCTTTTTGTGCAGCCAGTTGACGGGCCGCTTCTTTGGCGGCTTCAGCTTCAAGCGCCGCCTCTGCCTCTGCCTCTGCTTCCGCCGCCGCCAAATCTTGATCGGCAGGTTGCAGCGCTTCAGGCGTTTGGGTATCGGCAAGCACCGGTTCAATTTCGGGGGCGGGTGGTGCGACCGGGGCTGCGGCGGCTTGCAGCGCCACCTCGCGGCTGATGATCTTTATAGGGTCCTGATCGCGTGTGACCTTTTCAGTCGCGGGTAACAGGCTGGCTGCGAATGTGGTTTGGCCGAACCAAGGTTCGCCGCCAAATTGTCCTTCACTGGGCAAGGCCACAAACGACACCGGGTTTAGGCGGTGCGCTATGGCAAAAGCTTCTGCCTCTTGCAATGTTTCGCGCGCGACGATTGCAACGCGAACCTTGTCGCCACTTCCCCAGAAATCGAAAACCAAATCTTCGGGCGGATAGGGTGTCATGCCGTGCAGCGAGGCCCGAATTTCGGCGCGTCGCGTGGCAGTGTCTGGCCCCGGCGCATCCAATTCCGTGTATAGAATTTGCGATGGCGGAATGATCAGCTTTGTCGTGATGCCATGCGGCGATAGCCCCAAAGCGGAGGCGCGAAGATAGCTGATTGCTTCATCCAGATCGGGGCTGTCAAACGCAGCCTCACCTACGGCCATCCACCCACGCGAGGTGCGGTGCAGCAGGCCAATGGCGGTATCCGTGATATTTAGTGCGAAATTTGGTTTCATTGCATCGGTCTAGCACAAACTAAAAGGCAGGTGGAGGTCTCGCCTCCAATCGGTTTTCTTCCTATAGCAGGTTTTCGCCGAAAGAAAGAAAAAGCCAAAAAAATAACCACTTTCCGGCCAAGGAATTGCTTGCGGCATGCGTCAGACAGGGGAATGTTGGTTCTAACCGAAGGAGAACCCGCTATGCGTGTCAATTCTACCCTGTTTTTGGCTTTTGTTTTTGCCCTCCCGCTAACGCTGCCCGCGCCCCTTGCATATGCCCAAAGCGCAGCGGTGCAAATTGCCCAGATTACGATCACAGGCGAAGGCCGGGTCGATGTGGCGCCCGATATGGCGGTGATCACGCTTGGCGTGACCCGCGAAGGCCGGACGGCGGCCGAGGCGATGGCCGGAAATTCGGCGCAATTGGCGCAGGTTTTGGCCAACCTGAAAGCCGCAGGTATTGCGGACCGCGATCTGCAAACATCGGGCCTGTCGCTGAACCCGAACTGGAACCACAATTCCAGCACCGGTGCGCCGCGTATTCAAGGCTATGTCGCGTCTAATCAACTCAGTGTGCGGGTGCGCGCGCTCGAAACGCTCGGGGCTGTGTTGGATGCGGCTGTGAAGGATGGGGCCAATACGTTGAACGGCGTTCGTTTCGCCATCACCGATCCTGCACCGTTGCTGGACGAGGCGCGCAAACGAGCCGTGGCTGACGCGCGCCATAAAGCCGAATTGCTCAGCGAAGCGGCGGGGGTGAGTTTGGGCCGTGTGCTGTTGATTTCGGAAAGTGGTGGCGCAGGCGGGCCGCAGCCGCAATTTCGCATGGCCGAGAGCATGGTGCCTGATGCGGTCCCTGTTGCTGAAGGGGAAGTGTCGCTTTCCGCCTCGGTCAGTCTGACTTGGGAATTGGGGCAATAGGGCGCCGCAGTCTGGGCCAGATCGCGGCGGCCTGATTTAGCGCTGCGATCCGGCCCGTTGAAAAACGGTCCAGACTGTGTGGGAACTCCTGCCCGTGCAAAAGCCGTTTCTCATAGGGATCTTTGGCTGATTAGGATTCCTTTTGGGGAGCAGGAATGGTATGCTTTTGGATGAAACATATCCAAGGAACTTCCCGCTCCCAGACGCTGTTATTGCCTGCTTGCGTGGACGATTATGTTGGCCCGATAACGTGGTTCGGTTTATTGAGGCCTTTGTGGACAGCCTTGATCTTGCAGCTGCGGGTTTTGATAGGGCTGTCCCCAAAACCACGGGGCGGCCAGGGTATGATCCAAGCGATCTGCTAAAGCTTTACATTTACGGCTATCTGAACCGGGTGCGCTCCAGCCGTCGCCTGGAATCCGAGACGCACCGCAATCTGG
>JBLIGH010000231.1:0-5663 GCA_047636855.1 Pseudorhodobacter sp. | reverse complement strand
TCAGCGGTGATCAGAGTCGAATCACCACCGCCCAGATCGACCTCATTCAGGTCTAGGGCGAAAACGGGGCTGGCGAAGGCCGCAATAACGACTGCGGTTCTCGAAAAATCCGATCTCATCTGAAAACCCTCAAGCTGCGCGCGACCAAAATGATGCGGCGCTTTTGCGTAACGACCAATGCGTTAAACAGCGCGACGGCCAGTTTCCGTCGCGGGTCCGGCCCGTTTTTAAGGAAATCTTGAAATCTTTGTCGTTCAGGCGCGCGAGGCGGCCGCAATCACCTGGGTTGCGGCGTCCAAAGCCCCCGAACCATGTGCGATACCAAGGGTTTGCATCCCCGCCTGCATGACAGCCAAAGCGCCCAACGTCATATGGGGGTTTACATGGCCCATATGGGCGACGCGCAAAAAACCATGCCACGCAGGGTCATCACGCTCTGCCATGCCAAGACCGATCCCCAAGGTCACACCCGCCCGGGTTTCGCACCAATCGCGCAGGCGCGTTGCATCCGGTGCGCCAATCCGCGCCGCCGTCACCGAGCATCCGCGATCCCGAGGGTTGGCAACATTCAAACCAATATGAGGATTGCCGACAGCCCAAGCGTCGAAAGCCGCCCAAACCGCCCCCGCCAAAACCCGGTGGCGTGCCCAAATATTGTGCAGCCCTTCTTCCTCAATCATCCGCAAAGCCTCGTCCAGACCGAAGATATGGTGTGTGGGGGCTGTGCCGCAAAAATGCTGCGCGAATGTGGGGCCGAAAATGCGCGGCTCCCAATCCCAATAGGGCGTGCGCAAGTCATTGCCCTTGCAGCGCGCATGCGCCTTTTCGGAAAGCCAGACGAAAGCCATGCCCGGCGGGGTCATCAACCCTTTTTGGCTGGCGGCAACCATCACATCAACACCCCAAGCATCCATGTGAAACGCGTCACAGCCCAAAGAGGCGATGCAATCCACGGCCAATAGCGCGGGGTGCACTGTGTCATCCAACAGCTGCCTTAACTCGACAATATCGGTTTTGATCGAGCTGGACGTATCGACATGCGTCGTCAACAACGCTTTGATTTTATGTGCTTTATCGGCGCGTAAAACCGATTCGACCTGCGCCATATCAACCGGTGTCGATTTGCCAAAATCCATCAGCTCGACATCGACACCCATCTTGCGCGCCGCCGATGCCCAGCCTTTGCCAAACTCGCCAACAGCCACCACCAAAGCTTTGTCACCCCGGCTGAACATATTAGAGATCGCAGCCTCCCATGCGGCATGGCCATTCCCGATATAAGGCGCGATATGATGCACGGTGCCCGCGACGGCCCGAAGCCTTGGCCAAAGGCCCGCGACCAAATCATGCAAAGCACCCGCATAGATATTTGGGGCTGCGCGGTGCATCGCATTTAGCACCCGATCTGGCATGACGGATGGCCCGGGGATTGCAAGATAGGCGCGGCCATGAGCCAAGGAAACGGGCGATGTCATTGGTAATTCTCCGAATTGATGCTCATATCGCTACGCGTAGCCTTTGGCCTCGTCAATCGCATAAGGCTGTCGCCTTGCGGGTCGGACCCAATCCACGCTAAACCTGCCTTATCTTTAGGCCAAACAAAGCGGAAACCGCGTGCCAGACCTTTTCTCAGCCAAACATCCTTCTGTTGATCCGGCTTACCGGTCAAAGCACCTGTTCTCGCGGTTGTGGACCGGGTATTTGCGGCAACACAAAGCAATGATGCTGCTGGCCTTTGTGATTATGATGATCGAGGGCAGCACGCTGGGTACATTAAGTTACCTTCTTAAGCCTTTGTTTGACAGTGTTTTTACACCGGGCGGCGAAGACAAGCTGATCTGGGTTGGCGCGGCTATCTTGTTTTTATTCATGCTGCGGGCTGTGACCTCGATCGCCGCGAAGGTCTTGATGTCCACAGTGGCGCAGCGCAGCTCTTCGGCGATGCAGATCGACCTGCTGCGGCATATCCTGACATTGGACGCGTCGTTCTTTCAAACCCATCCGCCCGGCGCGCTGATCGAGCGTGTGCAGGGCGACACGCTGGCGGTTCAGGGGGTCTGGACCAGCATGATCACGGGGGTTGGCCGCGATTTTCTGGCTTTGATCGGGTTGCTTTTCGTGGCCATTTCGATTGACCCGATCTGGACGCTTTCAGCGATGATCGGCGCACCGCTTTTGATCGCCCCAGTCTTCATCGTCCAACGCTATATCCGGCGCAAAACCCAAGTTATGCGCAACGATTCAGGTCATCGCGCCACTCGTCTGGATGAGATTTTCCATGGCATTCAATCGGTTAAACTTAACCGGATGGAAGAGTATCAAACGGGCCGTTTCGCGGCCATCGTCGAGCGTATCGTGCGGGCTCAGATCAAGATGGTCGCGGGCCGCGCCACAATCCCCGCATTAATCGACATCATCACTGGCCTTGGCTTTTTCGCCGTCCTGATGTTGGGCGGCGCACAGATCATCGCGGGCGTGCGGTCAGTTGGCGATTTCATGGCCTTCTTTTCGGCCATGGCTTTGACTTTTCAACCCATCCGCCGTCTGGGCGATATGGCGGGTCTGTGGCAAACCGCCGCGGCGAGCCTAGAGCGGCTTTTCCGTCTGTTCGATATGCTGCCTGCCCCGCGTGCAGTCGCCACCGGAAAACTGGCGCAAGACGGTCGCGCGCAGGCGATCCAATTGGATCAAGTGGAATTTGCCTATGCTGATCTGCCGGTGTTGCACGGGCTTAGCTTCACGGCCGAGGCTGGCAAAATGACAGCACTGGTGGGGGCATCGGGGGCCGGGAAAAGCACGGTGTTTTCGCTGCTGACGGGGATGGCCGCGCCGAATTCCGGGCAAATTCGCTTGGGTGGGGTCGATATTGCCACGCTTTCGCTTGACGATTTGCGCAGCCAATTCGCGGTTGTCACGCAAGATGCCGCCCTGTTTGATGAAACCATCCAAGAAAATATCAGCCTGGGCCGCGACATTGCGCATGACGAGATTGCACGTGCGATGGACGCCGCCCATATCACCGAATTCGTCAGCGCTTTGCCGCAAGGCTTGCTGTCGCCGGTTGGGCCGCGCGGCTCTGGCCTGTCTGGCGGTCAACGCCAGCGTGTCTCGATTGCGCGCGCGTTGCTGCATTCCGCCCCCGTTTTGCTGCTGGACGAGGCCACAAGCGCGCTGGACGCGCAATCCGAGGCGCTGGTGGCCGAAGCCCTGACCCGGCTTTCGGTTGGCCGCACAACATTGGTCATCGCCCACCGGTTGGCGACCATTCGCAACGCCGATAAAATCGTGGTTATGGATCAAGGACGGGTTGTCGATGAAGGCACACACGAGGCGCTGATTGCCCGCTCGGGCCTTTACGCCGATCTGTGTAAGTTGCAATTTCAAGGCTAAGCCCCTGTTAAAGAAAGGCCCAAAGTGACCCAAAGACGCATGACCGAAGTGACCGGAGCCGACGCCATCCCCTTCTTGCAAGGTTTGCTCAGCAATGATGTGCTGCCATTGACAAAGCTGCCGGGAATTATCTGGGCCGCTTTGCTGACGCCGCAGGGTAAATATCTGGCAGACTTTTTTGTCGTGCAAACGGGTCAGATGCTGGTGCTGGACATGCCCGAGGATCAGGCAGACGCGTCGCTGCGCCGCTTGGCGATGTACCGGCTGCGCGCCGATGTTCAACTGACGCCCGCCGCGCTGCATGTCACCCGAGGCCTTAACGACGCGCCGCAAGGGGCCTTTACCGATCCGCGCCACGCAGCCCTAGGATGGCGGCTATATAGCGCCGCTGCGTTGGTTGAAGCGCCGGTTGACTGGGATGCGATCCGTGTGGAACATCTGATCCCGCAAAGTGCTGTCGAGTTGCGCAGCGATGACAGCTATATTCTGGAAAACGGCTTTGAGCGCCTGCACGGCGTCGATTTCCGCAAAGGCTGCTATGTCGGGCAAGAGGTCACCGCCCGGATGAAACATAAAACAGAGCTGCGCAAAGGCCTGACCCGGTTGCGGATCGAAGGTTCGGCCCCAATCGGGACCGAAATCTTGTCAGATGGCAAACCGTCGGGCTTGCTTTTTACCCAATCGGGGGGCCGAGCGCTGGCCTATATGCGGTTTGACCGTTTGACGGGTGCCCTGACCGCGCAGGGCGCGACACTGCACGCCGAAGAACCGGTATAAGGCCCGCACCCTGATGGTCGATCACGCGCGCTCGGAATATTCCATCAGTTCCGTGTGCACGATGATATCTTCATCCTGCCCGATAAACGGTGGGATCATGATGCGCACACCATTGTCCAAAATGGCGGGTTTAAAGCTGTTGGCGGCGGTTTGGCCTTTTTGAACCGGTTCCGTCTCGACAACTTTACAGCGAATCTTCTGCGGCAGGCGCATCGACAGCGCCTCATCGCCGTAATATTCGACTGTCGCCATCATGCCATCTTGCAAAAACGGCCTGCGGTCGCCCAGCAAATCCGCCGGAAGCTCCATCTGTTCGTAGGTTTCGCTGTCCATAAAGACCAGCATGCCGTCATTTTCATACAAAAACTGCTGATCTTTGTTTTCCAAAGACACCCGTTCGACCTTATCTTCCGACCGAAAACGCTCGTTCAACTTGCGGCCATCACGCAGGTTTTTCAGCTCCACTTGCGCAAAAGCGCCGCCCTTTCCGGGCTTTACGTGGTTTACCTTGACCGCAGCCCATAGGCCACCGTCATGCTCCAGCACATAACCGGGGCGGATTTCGTTACCGTTCACTTTGGGCATGTGTCAAATCCTTGACTTTTTCTTGCAGGAATCATGGAAGCCCCTATATATACGGTCTACCGCACTGGCAAGCTTACCAAATACGGTAGTCTCGTTTTCAAGCTATGCACCTGACGCATGGGTGATATGTCAAACGGGAGCTGCCGAATCGTTATAAATTAGTCATATTGCGCGGATGTCAGAAAACGCAAGAGCAAGAATAGGACGGCGAGATGCTGGATTTCGTTGATGGGACCGCCTTCAACTTTGAACAAGGTCAACGCGCACGCAAGTTATTTGCGGCGGTCGTGTTGGCAGCCCTCGATGATGCCATCGCGGATGATAAAAAATATGGCAATGGGCCTGATCAGATTGCGCGTTGGGCGCGGTCTCGTGATGGGCGTGAAGTTTTGTCATGCGCCGGGATCGACCCGAACGAGCGTGTGGTCAAAGGCTTGATGGAATTTGTCTCTAAGGGCGTGCGCACCTCGGTTGCGTTGTCGCGTGAAGAATCAGAGCGCCGCAATGCGCTGGAGCAAGCCGAAGCGGCTTGAACCATCCCAAATAACCACCAAAAAGAGCGCCCTTCGCAGGGCGCTTTTTTGATGTGATATCGGTAGGGTTGTTTTTCGGCTAGGGCCTGTGGACAATCAGGAGTCCCATCGGGTCTGATTTCTGATCCAAGCTTCCAAAATGGAGGTTTGAATGAACGAGCAGCGATTTGTGGTGACGGATCATGTATGGCAGCGGCTTGAGCCGCATTTGCCGGGAAAGGCCAGGGACGCAGGGGCCACGGCAAAGGATAATCGCCTGTTTCTGGAGACAGTCTTCTGGCGCGTTCGGACGGGCTCACCATGGCGCGACCTGCCGCCCGCTTTCGGCAACTGGAACAGCCAGTTTCGACGTTCCCGTCGCTGGGCGAAGGTGGGTAT
>JBLIGH010000230.1:0-5673 GCA_047636855.1 Pseudorhodobacter sp. | reverse complement strand
TCGCGGCAACAATCATTCATACAAGGTGAACGTCAACAGCCCCTAGTTAATGTAACAACACCGCTTTGCGTGGTCCCGGGTCCAGTCGGGTGATATGCGCCGCCACGCCGGGCGCGAAGTAATCGCGCACCAGCGGGTCATGGCCCGGTACGATCAAACCCGGGGCTGAGGCCAGTTTTTGCAACCGGTCGTATCCGTCGAGCATGTTTTGCAGGTCCACTACAATCGGGAAGGGTTTGCGCGACCATAGGTTCTCGTAATAATGTGCGGCATCAGAGGCAAGGACCATCCAGCCCGCTTGCGTGCGCACACGCACGGCTTGAAGGCCTCGCGAATGGCCCCCGATACAATGCACGGTCACCCCTTCGGCAACCTCGCCGTCACCGTCGTAAAACTGCATCTTGCCAGAATAGAGCCGTTTTATTGCTTCGCAGACATGCGCTGCCGTGAACGGCATTCGCAGCGTGTCATGGCACATGCAAGGACCGGTGGCATAGGTCATTTCGGCCGCCTGCAGATGCAATGTCGCATTGGGAAACAGATGCAAACCGCCCGCATGATCATAATGCAGATGCGTGACGATCAATTGGGTGATGTCTTCCGGCGTGAGGCCCAAAGGCGCCAGCGCGGGGCCCGGCTCTTGCAAGATTGGCCGTCCGCGCAAGGTGGCTTCGGCCTGATCATAGCCGGTATCAACCAAGATAACCTCTGCCCCGCGCCGCAAAACCCACATGAAATAATCCATCGGATGCGGCGCTGCATGGTCATCGTCAAAGATAAAACTGTCGCCCCTGCGGCGTGCATCGCGGTCTGCATATTTTACGGCGTGAACCTCCCAAATGCTCATTGAACAACCTCCGAGAAGCAGCGGATTTCTTTGACCGCGACCATATCCAATGCCGCCGTGTCAAAACTTTTGAAATGCGGGCTTGCCAGGTGATCCGCAAAAGCCGCGCTATCAGTATAAATTTCGTACAAAAATACCAGCTCCGGAAGCTGGGGATCGGTGCAAGTGTCAAATTGCAGGCACCCCGGTTCGACCGCCATCGACGTTTTGGCATTCGCGCGCACCAGCGGCAGGAAGGCATCGATAGCGGTTTCTTTCAGTGTGAAGGCCACTGTCACGGCATACATCAGGTAAACCTCGCTTATAGTCCGGTAAATTCTCGCTTTGCCGTCGGCACTTGGCTTGGGATCAAGCCCACATTCAGCACCAGTAGGATTGCAGCCGCTGGGTGGGTCGCAAAGAGGGTCAAATCACCATCCGAGGTGAGCAATGAGCGCCGGAACGTTTCATCAAATAATGCGCCCAGAATGACACCGATCATCAAAGGTGCAATCGGATAGCACATCATATTCATGAAATACGCCACAAACCCCACACCATTCATCAGATAAAGGTCATTTATCCCGCCACCAACGCTGAAAGAGCCGATGGTGGTCCGCACCAAAGATTTTCATCCCTGCCATTACCCGACAGTCGTTTGCTTGCAAACCACCCTTGAAATTTGCGACAAAATCCAAGTCACAAGGTGGGCTTCCGGAAGGGCGATGCATTCTTTTAACCCTCTGTGCGGGGTTTAATGTCCGATACTGACCGGGATAGGCATGGTTCGTTTGCGACGAGCGCGTGGTTCCTACCGTCCGATTTTCTTGGCTTATGTTAAGGGTCAAAGGCCTTTTCTATTTCCGACTAAAAAAGTCGGGTTAACATTACTTACTAATTTAGTCAGGATTAAGCCATCATCCAGCCACCCTGAGTCTTTGCATGGGAAGCCCGATCAATCGACAGCAAAAGGGCGGGCCGGATGCGACGAACAGACCAAGATTTGCAAACGCATGAGCGAAACACGGCAAGACCAGACAGATCGAGCTTGGCCAATGTCCACCGCCAAACGGGTTTTGTCGGCAGGACCGGCATGGCGTGGGTATTTGACCACCCCGATCACCATGAGGGGCGTCGGTAATGTCGCTTTACAGCGTGAAAGCGGTTTCTGCAGCACCCTCCAACAATCTGCCAGTTTATGCTGCTATTGATCTGACGAAGGGCGGCGATCAGGCTCAGATAGTGCTTGGCGATCAAATCTACACCCTGCGGATCACGCGGGCTGGCAAGCTGATCCTCACAAAATGACCAGCGCACAGTCAAAACGCGGTGGTGCGCCCGTGGGTTTTATCACCGAACTGGGCGGTATTGAGGCTGCCTCTGTGATCTGTCTTCGGCTGTGGTGTGACGGCCCCGATAGCCAATCGCAGGTGTGGAACAAGCTCGCCTCTGCTTTGGGTGCAGGTCCGTGCCGACGTGCTGTGCAGGCCTTCGAAAAGCTGCTCGGATTTTGCATCCAACATGGACGCAGGCCCCTGATGCGCCACGCTGTGAACTGCAATTGCTTGGGGGCGGACGAATCCTGTTTCGCCAATTTTATCGCGACAGCAGCCGAGGGAGAGCGTGAGGACGCAATGCTGATCGCGACACTACTGGTGCGGGCAGATGTCGCACCCCTGATCACCTCGCTTGCCACAGACTTTGGGCTGGCACTCAAACGGATGCAGCTGTGTGCATCCAAAAACAAAGCACCCGACCGCAAGCCAACGCCGTCGCAAGTAACGCTTCACTAGCAGGAAAATATCCATGAAATTTAACACCCTTATGTCCACAGTAATGGCGTTCGCCTTCGCCACACCCGCACTGGCCGTCGATAAGGCAGCTGTTCTGGGCAGCTATGCCGACATCGCCGCTGCCAAATACGAGGACAGTTTGATCACCGCAAAGGCCCTTCAGGCCGCCGTTGATGCCTTGATTTTCGACCCATCGGCAGAAGCCTTGCAAGCTGCCAAATCGGCGTGGTTAACCGCTCGGGTGCCATACCAACAGACCGAGGTTTACCGCTTTGGCAACGCCATTGTGGACGACTGGGAGGGCAAGGTGAACGCATGGCCTTTGGACGAGGGTCTGATAGATTATGTCGACGCAGCCTACGGCGGGTCGTCCGATGAAACCGCGTTCGCGGCTTTGAATGTTGTGGCCAGCCCACAGTTTACAGTTTAGGGGACGGCGATTGATGCGTCTTTGATCACACCAACCCTGTTGGCCGAGACATTGCATGAAGCGGACGGGGTCGAGGCCAATGTGGCGACGGATTACCATGCCATTGAATTTCTGCTTTGGGGCCAAGATTTGAATGGCCACGGCGTTGGTGCAGGCAATCGGCGATGGACGGATTATGCGGCAGGCGCTGCCTGCACACATGACAACTGTGATCGCCGCGGCGAATACTTGAAGGCTGCGACCGACTTGTTGGTTTCCGAGCTAGAATGGATGTCGGCGCAATGGATCGATGGCGGTGCCGCACGGGAAGACCTGCTGGTGCACACGGACGCTGGCCTGTCGGCCATTCTGACGGGCATGGGGTCATTGTCCTACGGCGAACAAGCGGTGCAACGGATGCGCCTTGGCTTGATGTTGAACGATCCCGAAGAGGAACATGATTGCTTCTCGGACAACACGCATAACAGCCACTATTATGATGGGTTGGGTGTTCAGAATGTCTATCTGGGCGAATACCTTCGCATTGATGGCACTCTGGTTTCAGGGCCTTCGTTGTCGGATATGGTCGTCGAAGTCGACGCGAGCCTAGATGCCGAGATGCGAGGCAAGCTTGGCGCGACGATGATGGCGCTTGGTCGCATCAAAACGGCGGCCGAAGCCGGTTTTGCCTATGATCAGATGTTAGAGCGCGGCAACGCAGCTGGCGAGGCGCTTGTGATGGGCGGGGTCAACGGGTTGATTGATCAGACCCGATCCATTGAGCGGGTCGTAACGACGCTTGGTCTCGATCACATCGCATTCGAAGGGTCCGACAGCCTCGATGATCCGAACGCCGTGTTCCAGTAATCTGCTATGATCGTGCGAATAGCGGTAATCACTTCCATGCTCGTTGGGTCAGCCGCCTTGGCTGGCCCTCAGGACGAGCCACATCTGAACATCATTCCCCGTACCAATGACGAGGCTGAACGGATCACCAAAGTCACGACGCCCGCCACGGATTTCTCTGAACCCACGCGGTTCGAAGAAATACCGGCGGGGCCCGCAACAACCCGCGTGCGCAGCAATGCAGATGCATTCTCGCAGCCTTCAGGCAACATCAATTTTGAAGATGAATTGAACTTCAAGGTGGGCGATGGATTGTTTCGCAAACTATGGGTGTCTTCGCCTGCATCAACACTCGCTTCCGATGGCCTTGGGCCACTTTACAACGCCCGGTCCTGTCAGCAATGCCACATCAAAGATGGACGCGGCCACCCGCCTGAGGGACCGGATGACAATTCGATCTCTATGTTTCTTCGGGTCTCGATCCCTGGGTCACTTGAGGACAGGATTGCCGAAATCGAAGACTACATTGCCAGTCTGCCAGACCCAACCTATGGGTCGCAGTTGCAAGATTTCGCGGTTCAGGGGCATCCTTCAGAATACAAACTGGGCGTGACTTACACCGAAGAGGTGATCGCCTTGTCCGATGGCCAGACAGCATCTTTGCGGCACCCGACCTATGCGGCCACCAATCTGGGCTATGGCACGCTGCACCCAGACGCGATGTTCAGCCCCCGCGTCGCGCCGCAGATGATCGGTCTGGGGTTGCTCGAAGCCATACCGGCGAAGGATATTTTGGCTGGTGCGGACCCTGATGATGCAAACGGGGACGGCATTTCTGGCCGCGCAAATGTCGTCTGGTCAGTTGAATTTGATCAGCCGATGCTGGGCCGCTTTGGGTTGAAAGCCGGGTCACCGACAATTCGTCAACAATCGGCCAGTGCGTTTGTGGGCGACATTGGCATTTCGTCCCCCCTTTCCCCGAATGGTGCGGGTGAATGCACTGCGGCGCAGGTGGCCTGCCAGGCCGCCCCACACGGTGATCATGACGATCGCGGCACCGAAATCGACGCCGAGGGGCTTGATCTGGTGACGTTCTACAGCCGCAACCTTGCAGTCCCAGCCCGCCGCGACAGTGATGCCCCACAGGTTCTGCGCGGCAAGGACGTTTTTTACACCACTGGATGTATATCCTGCCACCAGCCAAATTTTGTCACCCACAGGCTGCAAGATAGGTCAGAGCAAAGTTTCCAGCTCATCTGGCCATACTCTGATTTGCTGTTGCACGATATGGGGGAGGGGCTGGCCGATAACCGCCCCGAAGCCCGTGCCACGGGTCGCGAATGGCGCACGCCACCGCTTTGGGGAATTGGCCTGACAAGGCAGGTGAGCGGCCATACTTACTTCTTACATGACGGTCGAGCACGGTCTTTGTTAGAGGCTGTGCTGTGGCATGGTGGCGAGGCGGCGGCACAACGCGACGCCGTCACCCAGATACCCAACCCGTGTCGACGCCGAGGCCGTTCGACTTCTTTGCCACCACCTACGGCGTGAAATACGACAAGGCCGTCGCCAAACTGACCAAGGACCGTGATGTGCTGCTGGCGTTCTATGACTTCCCAGCCGAACATTGGAAGCACATCCGAACAACCAACCCAATCGAGAGCACCTTTGCCACCGTCCGGCATCGCACTGGAAAAACCAAAGGCTGTCTCAGCCGCAAAACCGGTCTCGCCATGGCGTTAAAATTAATGATGTCAGCCCAGACCAAGTGGCGCAAACTGGATGGCGCCAACCGGATG
>JBLIGH010000229.1:0-5691 GCA_047636855.1 Pseudorhodobacter sp. | reverse complement strand
TATTCACCGCGTTGCAGACCGGTGTGATCGACGGGCAGGAAAACCCCTATGCGCAAATCGCATCGGCCAAATTCCAGGAAGTGCAGAAGTATCTGTCGATCACTGGGCATGTGTATACACCAGCCTACATTCTTGCCTCGAAAAAGGGTTTCGACAATCTGCCCGCGGATATTCAGGCAGGGCTGACCGATTGCGCCACTCAGACGCAGGATTTCACCTACAAAACGGCTGAAGAGTTGGAAGCGAGCCTGCTCAAGGTCATCGAGGACGCAGGCGTTGAAGTGAACACCGCCGACAAAGCCGCCTTCATCGAGGCGTCCAAGCCGATCTACAAAGAGTTTGCCGATCAAGTCGACGGCGCTCAGGAAATGATCGATGCGGTTCTTGCCCTTGGCACTTCAAGCTGACAGGCCAGCGGGCGGCAGGATCATCTTGCCGCCCTTTTTCGTCATCATAACAATAGGTCGCCCCTGCGTATCACACATATACGCGGGCCCGACGTGCGGTATTAAACAGGTGTCGCCGACATGGAAAATGCTTCCTACCCTACGCTGTCGCGTATCAATCGCCTGATAAGCACGCTCCTTGAATGGATCACGATTGGTCTGATGGTCATGCTGACGGTGATCGTCACGCTGGCCGTAATAGCCCGCCTGATGGGGCAAAGCTTTTCGTGGTATGATGAAGTGGCAGCGATCATGCTCGCCTGGATCACATATTACGGATCGGCCCTCGCGGCGTTGCACCGCCGACATATCGGATTTGACACCGTTCTTCTTGCCATGCCTTTGAAGTTGCGCGTCGCCGCATTGGTGCTTGGTGAAGTGATTGTCCTTCTCTTCTTCTTTATGATGGCGCGCGCGGGGCTTCAGGTGCTCGATGTGCTGGCGGGGGATACGCTTGTCTCACTGACTTGGGTTCCAATCCAGCTGACGCAATCGGTCATCCCGATCGGGGCAATCTTGTTCATGCTGTGTCAGGTTCTAAGCCTGCCCGGATACCTCAAACTTACGGCGGCAGGGATCTCGCTGGAACACGCGGACATCGAAGAAGAAGTCGAAAATGAACTCGAAAAGAACAAGGATCGCGCCTGATGTTGATTGGAGCCATTTTCGTCGCAATGCTGTTGATGATCTGCATCAACATTCCCATCGCCGTGGCCCTGGCCATGAGTGGTGTCTTGGGATTGCTCTTTACCGAAGGGCCGGGCAGCCTGGTGACCATCGCGTTGGACATGTACGATGGGTCGACTAAATTTTCCCTAATCGCGATACCGATGTTCGTGCTTGCGGGTGCCATCATGAATGCGGGTGGGATCACCGACCGGCTTATCAATTTCGTGACTGCAATCATCGGCTTTATCCGCGGCGGCCTTGCGATGGTCAATATCGGCGTATCCTTGTTTTTCGCCGAGATATCCGGGTCTGCCGTGGCAGATGTGGCCGCAATGGGATCAATCCTGATCCCGCAGATGAAAAAGCGCGGCTACAGCAAAGAGTTTTCGGCGGCGGTTACATCGTCTTCCGCGTCGTTGGCGATCATCATCCCCCCCTCCATCCCAATGATCCTTTATGCGGCATCGGCGAACACATCGGTTGAACAGCTGTTTGTTGCGGGCATCGTTCCGGGCCTTTTGGGGGCTGCGGGTCTGATGGGCGTCGCCTATTTCTTTGCCAAGCGTTACAGTTTTCCGACAGAGGGCGCCTTTAGGCTCGCTCGCCTGCGCGAGACCTTTATTGATGCGCTGCCAGCCTTTACGCTTCCGGTGATCATTTTGGGTGGCATTTTTGGTGGCTACGTGACCGCGACCGAAGCGGCGGGCCTTGCAGTGCTGGCGTCGCTTGTTGTCTCTGCGTTTTACGGGAACCTTGACCTTCGCCATTTGCGCCGCGCAATGCTGGACGGCGGCATTCAGACCGCCGTTGTGATGTTGCTTGTCGCGGCATCGGTGCTGATGGGCGGCTTTCTGACACGCGCACAGATCCCACAGCAGTTGGCTGAAAGCATCTTGTCGATCACCACCCAACAATGGGCAATCTTACTGATCCTCAACGTCTTCTTTTTGATCATTGGCTTCTTTCTGCACTCTGCGGCCGCGATTATTCTGGTCATCCCGATCGTGATCCCTTTGATCACGGCGGCGGGTATTGACCCGGTTCATTTCGGGCTGGTGGTGACGCTAAACCTTGCCATCGGACAACAGACACCCCCGGTTGCCTCTGTCCTTATAACGGCCTGTTCGGTGGCCCGCGCCAACATCTGGGAAGTGTCCAAGATCAACATCTGGTTTGTCGCAGTTTTGCTGGCGGTTTTGATGCTATGCACCTATGTGCCGGCGGTTCCGATGTTCCTTGTTGAGTATTTTTACAGATGAGCGTGCAATTAGCCGAAATCACGGACGAGCTGCGCGACGGCATTTTGTGGATCACGTTCCAACGACCCGAGGTGCGCAATGCGCTAACCTTTGGCATGTATGAACGCATCGCCAAGCTGTGTTCCGAGGTGCCAACCGACGGGTCTGTTCGGGCTGTGGTGATCTTGGGCGCGGGTGGCAAGGCCTTTGCTGCAGGGACTGACATGAGCCAGTTTCGCGCATTTGAGACGGCGCAGGATGCGCTGGATTACGAGCACAGGATCGACGCCGTTCTGGACGCCGTCGAACGTTGCCGCGTACCGACCATCGCCGCGATCAATGGCGCGTGCACAGGGGGTGGCGGCTCCATCGCTGCCGCCTGTGATATTCGGATAGCGTCGGCCAGCCTGAAGTTTGGCTTTCCGATTGCGCGCACGCTGGGCAATTGTCTGGCGGCGGGCAATCTGGCACGGCTGTCGGAACTCATCGGGGTCGGGCGCGTCCGAGAGCTGATCTTTACCGCCCGTCTGATCGAGGCGAATGAGGCGCACAGCATTGGGCTGATCAGCGAAGTGTTGCCCGATGATGCCGCCTTGTTGGCGCGCGCCAAAGAGCTTGCCGACAAAGTGGGGTCGATGGCCCCGCTGACACTGCGCGCAACCAAAGAAGCCATGCGGCGCAACCGCGCTGTCAATTCGGTGGACGATTCCGACCTGATCATTTCCTGTTACATGAGCGCCGATTTCCGGATCGGCATGGAGGCTTTCCTGAGCAAGGGCAAGCCGGTATGGACAGGCAAGTGAGTGCTCGCTACCGGCTCGTAAAAAGATAGGATCGGTAGACCCTAACATCAGCCCCAAAACACGCGTGCCACCTGTACCAATGTCGGTTAGATGTCGGACACCTGCACCCCGCTTCGGGCTTTGCAACCGGCTGACCTCAATTCGACTTCAGAGGTGACGGTCTGCTTTGCCCGCCCCCAGCCTTTTCCTGATTTCTAGCGATTATGCGACCGATATCTGCGGTGCGCGAACCCGGCAACGGACCTGGTGGTTCGCTGTAACCATGACAAGCGGGGGCCGCGTTTCGCTGCAAGCCGTTTCCACCAGCGGGCAGCGTGACGCAAAAGGACAGCCCTTTGGCGGGTCGACTGGGCTTGGTAGATCGCCTTCAAGAACGATCCGCTGGCGTTGGCCGCGCAGCGTCGGATCAAGGATTGGGATCGCGGACAACAAAGCTTCGGTATAAGGGTGCACTGGCGTGGCAAAGACCTTTTCGGTGGGGCCTTCCTCGACCACGACGCCCAGATACATTACGGCAACCCGGTCGGCGATGTGGCGGACCACGGATAAGTCATGCGCGATAAAAAGGTACGACAGCCCCAACTCGCGCTGTAGCCGCATCAGCAGGTTCAGGATTTGGCTTTGGATCGAAACATCAAGCGCCGAAACCGGCTCGTCGCAGATCACCAGTTTGGGCGATAGTGCCAGTGCGCGGGCGATGACGACGCGTTGCCGCTGGCCGCCAGACAAAGCACCGGGGCGGCGGTCGCGTTGATCGCGGTTTAGGCCAACGAGGCCCATCAGCTCGTCTACCCGTGCCCGAATATCGGCTTTGGGAAAGTTGTGGATCACCAGCGGTTCCGCAATCGATTGGGCAATGCTGCGGCGCGGGTTCAGCGCCGAGACCGGATCTTGAAACACCACTTGAATGTCGCGCCAGGTGTTTTTGCGCTCGACGGCGCTCATCAGGGCCATGTCACGGCCCTCAAACAAGATACGGCCTGATGTGACCGGCGCCAGACCCAGAACCGCGTTACCGGTGGTGGACTTACCGCAACCAGACTCGCCCACCACGGCCAGCGTTTCGTTAGCATTCACCGTCAGCGAGACGCCATCGACGGCTCTGACAATGGCCTTTTCGCCGCCAAAGCGCCCGGTCCGAACGGGAAAATGCACCCTCAGATCCTCGATCCGCAGCAGGGTCATATTGCCCCCTCCAGCGGATGAAAACAGGCTACGCTGTGCGCTGCGCCAGTCAGCACGGGGCGCAGAGTACAGGCCGCATCAGCGCGATCGCAGCGGCTTTGAAACCGGCATCCCAGAGGCCAATCGCGCGGCGAGGGCACATTGCCTCGGATCGAGAACAGCTCGCCCTTGGGCGGTTGATCAAGGCGCGGGATCGTGCGCAAAAGCATGCCAGTGTAGGGGTGGCGGGGTGCGGCAAAAATCGCGTCAACCGGGCCCTCTTCGACGATGCGCCCGCCATACATCACACAGACCCGGTCGGCGAGTTCGGCAACCACGCCCATGTCATGCGTGATCAGCAAGATCGCCGTGCCCGCTTCGGCTGCCAGTTCCGACATCAGCGTCAGGATCTGCGCCTGAATTGTGACATCAAGCGCTGTTGTCGGCTCGTCCGCGATCAGCAAACGCGGACGCGAGATCAATGCGGCGGCAATCATCACCCGCTGGCACATGCCACCCGAAAGTTCAGTTGGCAGTTGACGGGCGCGGCGCGCGGGGTCGGGGATGCCGACCCGGGCCAGCATTTCAATGGCCTGCAATCGGGCCTGCGTCACATCTGCGCGGCCATGCACAATCAGGCTTTCGGCAACTTGGTCGCCCACTGGCACCAGCGGGTTGAGCGATGACACCGGCTCTTGGAAAATCATGGCAAGGTCTGCGCCGCGCAGTTTGCGCAATTGCGCATTGCGCATTGCGGTTAGATCCTGCCCGTCAAAAACGATGCGGCCTTTGGTGCGGGTTAAGCCGTCGCCCAGCAAACCCATGATCGACAACGCGGTCAGCGACTTGCCAGAACCGGACTCGCCGACCAGCGCCACCACCTCACCCGTGTTCACCGAAATCGAGGCGCCATCGACAAGCCCAAGCCTATCGTGGGGTGGCCCGGCCTCGATGGCCAGATCCGAAACGGATAGCAGCGTCATGCCGAAACCGCCTTGGTCCAAGGGTTGTTGGGATGGACCGCGCCGATATTTGGCGCACCATCACGCCCTGCCTGTACCATCGACGGGATTGCGAATTGAACCGGGTAAAGCGAATCCTCGGTGATCTGCACCGAGTGATATGCCGAGATTGCGGTGGCCGTATCGGCAGGCGCGCGGCGGTCGACCAAAATGGTTGGCGTGCTGGCATCAATGCGGGGCGCGTGAAAGGCCGCTTCGGGCGTCATGCCCCGGTCGATCATTCGCGACAAAAGCTGCACTATTGCCGGGAAAATCTGCCGCCCCCCTGCCGCTCCGATGGCGATATCAGGGTGCCCGCCCTTGGTGGTGATCACCGGCGACATATTGGCCAGCGGTGCGGCCCCGCCTA
>JBLIGH010000228.1:0-5700 GCA_047636855.1 Pseudorhodobacter sp. | reverse complement strand
GCTGTGGGTCTGACACAATCCGCGATTGCCAGATGAAAGACGCGGTCCTGGGGGCGGTGCGCTGAACACCAAACCACCCCCGAAACATACCAGTTTCGGGGGCGCAAACTTTCGCGTGATTTTTTTTACGCTGACATATAGGCGCCCCGTTTTGCGCGGGGCCCTCGGCGGGGATCTTTTTTGCCGAAAAGAAAGCCCGTCAGGCGCGGACCTTCAGGACGATCTTGCCGATATGCGCTGAATTTTCCAAGCGTCGGTGGGCATCACCTGCCTCGGAAAGCGCGAACTCGCTATCCATCACGGGTTTAAAAGCCCCGCGCGCAATCATCGGCCAAACATGGGTTTCGATCTGTGCGGCGATTTTGGCTTTGGCGAGGTCTGATTGCGGGCGCAACGTCGAGCCGGTGATCGTAAGGCGGCGCATCATCACCTCGGCAAAGTTCAGTTCCACTTTTGGACCCGTCAAAAACGCAATTTGCACAAGCCTGCCGTCATCTGCGAGGCTGCGCACGTTGCGCGGCAAGTATGACCCACCGACCATATCAAGGATCAGATCAGCGCCGCCTTCGGCTTTTATCACGACCGCAAAATCTTCGTCGTTGTAATTCATCGCTTTTTCCGCGCCCAATGCCACGCAGGCCGCGCATTTTTCAGCAGTCCCTGCCGTGGTAAAGACCCGCGCGCCCAAGGCCCGGGCGATCTGAATAGCTGTCGTACCAATGCCCGAACTGCCGCCATGCACCAAGAAACGCTCGCCCGCTTTCAGCCCGCCGCGCATCACGACATTTGACCAGACGGTAAAGCAGGTTTCGGGCAAACAGGCGGCCTCGCGCAGGGCCATGCCATCTGGCACCGGCAGTGCATGATCGGCATGGGTCAGCGCGTATTCCGCATAACCCCCGCCGGGCAGCAACGCGCAAACGGCATCGCCAACCTGCCAACGGGTGACACCCGGACCGATCGCTGCGACATGGCCCGAAGCCTCGAGCCCCGGCAAAGGCGAGGCATTGGCGGGCGGCGCGTATGACCCGGCACGTTGCAGCGCATCGGGGCGGTTGACGCCAGCCCAAGCAATACGGATCAATATCTGACCATGTCTTGGCACAGGCACCGTAACCGAGCTGGGTTTCAGGACCTCTGGCCCACCGGGCTGCGAGATTTCCATCGCTTGCATCACATGCGGCAGAGTCATTTTAGTCCTTTCACAAATTCAGATGGCCGGGTCACAAATTCAGATGGCCGGGTCACGATTTCAAATGGCCGGGCAAATCATCGGGTCTTTCAGGCGCGCTCATGCTCTCGGCTTTGCGAAAGGCCGCTGCAAACGGCCCTGAACGCATGGCTTTGGCAAAGGGATTGTCGCGCATCGACGCCTTTGCCTTCTCGATCTGCATGACATTGGCAATGCGCCGGTCCAAAAACGCCCAAGTGGCGGCGTAATCGGGGCTGTCATCGCCCAACCAAAACAACACAGTAGAACTGTAAACCGCCGAAAGCGTCGCGCGCTTGGAATACCAATTGAAATCACGGCTGGTGTCGCCAAGTGCTTTCCAGATCGCATCGGCGGTGCCCCAGATCGCTTTGGCCCCCTCGGTGACATTCTGCGGCAGCGCCAATAGCGTCATGCCGCGGCGCACCAGCTCTTTGTCATCGATCAGGTCCAACCGTTCGCGGATGGCGCGGGCTACGCGGTCGGAATAGCGCAGCACCGTCAAATCAATATCGGCCAATCGCGCGGCCATCACCGTGTCCCCTTGCCGATGATACGCCAAAGCCAAATCGAGGCCCGCGCGCGGGAACAGGGCTTGCGCCAACCCCTCGGCCACGCCCGAATCAGCAACGGCGGCGCGAAAGGTCAGCAATGACCAACCATCAAAAGGCACATGCTGCAAAGCGGCCTGCAAAATCGCAGTTTTAGCGGCAAAAAGCCCGTCTTCGTCGGTGTTTTCACGTTTCATAACCATGTGTGCCTTCCTTTCGGGATGGTAGACAAGCCTGACCCGGTTTGATATGGACGCCGAGCCTGCACTATTTGTGCAAATTTAACTTAGAAAGGTGGTGAAAACCACATGCAGGTCAGCGTCCGCGACAATAACGTCGAACAGGCCCTTCGGGCCCTTAAGAAAAAGCTCCAGCGCGAAGGCGTGTTCCGCGAAATGAAGCTCAAGCAACATTTCGAGAAACCCTCCGTAAAAAAAGCCCGTGAGCAAGCCGAAGCTATTAGGCGAGCGCGCAAACTAGCGCGCAAAAAAGCCCAACGTGAAGGCGGTCTTTAAGATCGACGAGCGAACACTGGCGGGGGCGACCCCGCTATAAGATCAACCCCCCAGCGCGAGCTTGGGGGTTTTTCATTGTTAGAGCAGCATCCCGCGGCGCAGTCTGGTCTTTTGGTGCTGTCAGGGTTTGCGACCGGGGCATCTTGGCTTTGCTATTTCCGCGCGCTTAAACTGGGGGACGCCGTGCGTGTGGCCCCGATTGGCAAGCTCAGTATTGTTCTTGTGGCCTTGTTTGCAGTCCTGTTTTTGGGCGAACACCTGAGCTTGCAGAATTCGCTTGGCGTCGGTCTGATCGCTTTGGGTGCTGTGTTTTTGGGACTACGTTAACCCAAAGCGGCTGCGACCTTGTGAAACCGTTGTTTTCACCACAATTCTGTGATTAACCGCCACACTTGAATACCCCTAATCAGCAAGGCTTCTGATGTCCGCAAGCATGATGTCCACCGTTCTCAAACCGATGCACCGCGAAGGCTGGCGCTTTGTGCCGATCTTTGCCGCCGTAACGGTGGTTTTATTCTTGATATGGCAGCCTTTGGGCTGGGTCGGCCTGGGCCTAACGGCTTGGTGTTACTACTTTTTCCGCGACCCCAAGCGCGTGACACCAACACGCGAGGGTTTGATCATCAGCCCGGCTGACGGGGTAATCTCGTTGATCGAACCTGCGGTTCCGCCAGAGGAATTGGGCATGGGCCCAGAACCGATGATGCGGGTGTCAGTCTTTATGAATGTGTTCAATTGCCATGTGAACCGTGTCCCGGTTTCGGGTGAAATCACCAAAATCGCCTATCGTGCGGGCAAATTTCTGAATGCGTCACTGGACAAAGCCAGCGCGGATAACGAACGCAATGCGTTGGTTGTGAAGATGGAGGACGGGCGCACCTTGGCGGTGGTCCAGATCGCAGGCCTTGTTGCACGTCGCATTGTTTGCGAAGTCCCGGAGGGTGCGCGCCTGCAAGCAGGCGAGCGGTTCGGCATGATCCGCTTTGGCTCTAGGTTAGATATCTATTTGCCAGAGGGGGTGGCCCCGATGGTTTGTCTGGGCCAAACTATGGTCGCGGGCGAAACCGTGCTGGCTGACATGACGGCATCGGAACCGCGCCGCCAAGGTCGCGAAAGGTAGATCATGTCAGAGCGGCGTCGCGACAGTCTTTCCCTGACCATGCTTGTGCCAAATATGGTTACCATTTTAGGGCTTTGTGCAGGTTTAACTTCGATCCGGTTTGTGTTGATCGATCGCTACGACATCGCAGCAGCCCTGATCATTTTTGCCGCCGTCATTGACGGGCTTGATGGCTTGCTTGCGCGGCGGTTGAATGCTGCAAGCTCTATCGGGGGCGAGCTGGACAGCCTGTCAGATTTCGTGAACTTCGGCGTGGCCCCGGGGATTTTGGTCTACCAATTCGCGCTGACACGGGATTTTGCGACGGGTTGGATGTTTGTTTTGATCTTCGCATCTTGCGCTTGTCTGCGCCTGGCGCGGTTCAATGTAAGCCGTGATGACCCTGTCCCAACCGGAAAGGCCAATTTCATCGGTGTTCCCGCGCCGGGGGGGGCGATGCTGGCCTTGCTGCCTCTTTTTCTGACGCAATACGGCTTGATCGACATGCGGAGTTATCCATTTGTGTACGGGCTTTGGATGGCCGTTGTGGCATGGATGATGATCTCTAAAATCCCTACGATTTCCTCCAAATCCTTGCGCATCTCACGCGAACGCTCGATCTTGGTTTTGGTCGGGGCTGCGGTGGTTGTGGGGTTGATGGTGTCACGCTTCTGGCTGCTGATGGCGCTACTGGATTTGGCTTATTTGGCGGTCCTGATCTATTGCGGCTACCAATATATGCGCAAACGCCCGATCTAAGCGCGCTTAGACCGCGATGGCTGTGGTCTTGAGGACCGTGCGCAACGCAAAAGACGATTGCATCTGCGCCACACCGGGCAAGCGCGACAGATATTGCCGATGGATCCGCGCGAAATCATCGGTGTCTTGCGCAATTACTTTCAAAAGATAATCCGCCGAACCTGCCATCAAGTGGCATTCCAGAATATCCGGAATTTTGGCAACCTCTTTCTCGAATTGGTCCAGCACATCATCCGCCTGACCTTGCAGCGTAATCTCGACAAACACGGTCGTCGGGCGACCCATCTTACGCGTGTTCAATAAGGCGACATAGCCTGCGATATACCCCTCGCCTTCAAGGCGCTGCACCCGTCGGTGGCAGGCTGATGGCGACAGGTTTATCCGCTCTGAAAGCTCGGCATTCGTGATGCGGCCTTCCTTCTGTAGCACGGTCAGAATGCGACGATCGGTTGCGTCCATCTCCATCAAGGCGGTGCTTTCTATCGTTAAAGGCTAGAACCTTCGAAATCTCTACACCAGATCAATCGACGGATCAGCAAGAAAACAAAGATGCTGCACGTGATGCTTGACGCTCTGAAGGCCTACCGGGGCAAGCATATGGTTTCATGTCGAAAGAGTAGTCACACACTTTAGCCCTGATCGTGCGTTGTGTGCAGCAGGCCCGGCATCCCAGGCCCGCTGCAAGTCGTATTACTTCTTGGCCAAGGAGTCGCGGATTTCCATGAGGATATCGATCTCGGTTGGGCCAGCAGGCGCGCTAGGGGCTGCGGGTTCCGCCTCAGCGGCTTCGTCTTTGACGCGGTTAACCATTTTAACCAGCATGAACACCACGAAAGCGATGATCACGAAGTTGATAATCGCCATGATGAACGCACCATAAGCAAAGACAGCAGCGCCACTTTCACGTGCAGCGGCCAGTCCGGTTCCTGGTGCAACGTCACCCGACATCACCAGATACATGTTCGAAAAGTCGATTCCACCGATGACGAGCCCGATAATTGGATTGATAAGATCGCCAACCAGCGATGCTACGATTGCCGTAAAAGCTGCACCGATGATGATACCGACAGCCATATCCATAACATTGCCTTTGGCAATGAACGCCTTGAATTCATTAATCATTATTCTGTTCCTTTTTTACCGGACCTTTTGGTCCTTTCCCTCGTCATTGTTCGCATGCGCACGGGCGCTGACCAACAATGTCATAGGTCGCACAGATATTTCAGGGGAAATTTTCACCTAAATGTCCAAAAGCAAGGAAATTTTAGATCGTGCAACGCCTTTTTATCGACCGGCACCGCAATTTCAGGACCCTTGCGTAGCCAACCAATCGTCAACTTTGCGCATTGTCGCCGCCGGGGGGCCAAAAAGGAACAAGCCGAGCCGTCGATGACCTCCACCTCGAAATCCCCGAGCTATAGCTAAAAGTTGGTGATGGCCCCTTAGGGGCGGTATATCATTGCGTTGTTGACGCGCGGCAATTCTCACAGAGAAAAGGATATGCCACATGACGAGAGATACCATCAGCCAGCTCCCCGATCCACAGGGATTTCGTCTGATCCACTG
>JBLIGH010000227.1:0-5724 GCA_047636855.1 Pseudorhodobacter sp. | reverse complement strand
TGCCACTTGGGTATTCGCGTTGCTCAATCACAATCTCGTCCAGCGTTTTCACAGGCGAGGCGCTTTGGCACATGGCGGACCGAAACGTCGTGAAATCATGCAAACCAATCAGATGCGCTGCCCCGGCGCGCATTGCAGCCAGATCCAACTCATGCCCGACCTGCCAGACCAAACCGCGATCATGTGTGACCGGGGCGCGCCGCGTTACCAGCCGAAACAGATAGCGCCGCTCAACCGCTGAAAATCGCGCATGGAAGTCTTCGGGCACTTGCGCACAGTCCACCACAGACACCGGAAGCGGGCGCAGATGCGCATTGATCGCGCCGCAAAGCCGGAACGGATCCCACGCCTTTGCCAGATTGCAATGCGCCACTTGGCCCGTGGCATGCACGCCGGCATCGGTTCGACCGGCGGCGGCGATTGTATGCGGCCCCGGCTCTAGCCGTGCCAAGGCAGCCTCGATCGCACCCTGAACCGTCGCCTGACCCTCGGCCTGACGTTGCCAGCCGTTGAACGGCCCGCCCTCATATTCGACTTTCAGCGCAAATCTTGGCATGGCTCGGGTTACCGCGCCAAGGCTATCGCTGGCAAGCCCGGTTCTACCGCTTCGGCGTTTCCCCCTTTGATCCGCCGCTTTAAGCGCCTATCTTACCCCCGCAAGCAAAAGGAAATCGCATTTGGTTCTGGGCAGAGTGACCGACGGGCTGACCCGCAGCGTCGAGGCGGCCATATCGGACGTCTCGGAGGCGCTGTTTGAACCCGTGATCCGGCTGGGTGTGACCGGCCTGTCGCGCGCGGGCAAAACCGTTTTCATCACCAGCCTTGTTGCCAATCTGTTGGATCGCGGGCGGATGCCGCAGTTTTCTGCAAGCCCTCGGATCGAGGCGGCCTTTCTGCAACCCCAGCCCGACGACACATTGCCGCGGTTTGACTATGAAACCCATCTGGCCGCTTTGACCGGCAGCACGCCACATTGGCCCGCCTCGACGCGCGCGGTTTCGGAATTGCGCTTGTCTTTGCGCGTGCGGCCTGCGGGTTTTTTCAGTGGGCTGACCGGCCCCCGCACCGTGCATCTGGATATCATCGACTATCCGGGCGAGTGGCTGCTGGATCTTGCGCTGATCGGTAAAAGCTATGACCAATGGTCCGAGGCGACCCTGTCGCGGATTGCCCACCGTGATCAGGCTGCTGATTACATGGCGACTGCGCGTGCCGAAGACGGTGCACAGAAATTGGACGAACCGCGTGCGCAGGCGCTGGCCGCCAGTTTCACCGCCTATCTGCATGCGGCCCGCAAGGCAGGTTGGTCCGATTGCACGCCGGGGCGGTTTTTGTTGCCCGGTGATCTGGCGGGCAGTCCGGCACTGACCTTTGCCCCCCTGCCGAAACCCGGCCACACCCCGCGCGGTTGTTTGTGGCGCGAGATGGATCGACGCTTTGAGGCCTATAAATCGCGCGTAATCCGCCCGTTTTTCCGGGACTATTTTACCAAGATCGACCGGCAAGTGGTGCTTTTGGATGTGCTGGGTGCGATCCACGCCGGGCCAATGGCGCTAGAGGATATGCGCCGCACCATGGCAGAGGTTCTGGGGGTGTTTCGACCCGGTCAGAATGGGTTCCTGAGTGCGATGTTGCGGGGCAAACGGGTTGATAAAATCTTGTTCGCCGCGACCAAGGCCGATCATTTGCACCACAGTCAGCACCCGCGCCTGACGGCGATCACCGAAGCGTTGCTGCGCGAGGCCCGCGACCGGGCGGCCTTTGCGGGGGCGGATGTGGCGGCGATGTCGCTGGCTTCGCTGCGTGCCACGGTGGAAGAAACCCGGGATCATGATGGCCAAAGCCTTGATATGGTGCGCGGCACTTTGCTGGAAAGTGGCAAGCAGACCGCGATGTTTGCTGGGCATCTGCCCGAAGACCCCAACCACCTGCTTGGGCCTGCGCGCAAGGGCGAGGCGGCTTGGCTTGACGCCGATTATTCCATCATGTCCTTCGCCCCCGCCCGCATGACCCTGCGCCCGGGCGAGGGCCCGCCGCATATTCGGTTGGACCGTGCGGCCGAGTTTTTGCTTGGCGACCGCTTGCGGTGACCGATCTTGGGCCCTCTTGACCCTGATTTGGCGCGACCGCGGGGGTTTGGCTTGACCTGAAGCCTCGCAATGCGCATCTGAAAAGGGCGCAGCCTCGCGCAACGGAGCCTGAGATGACCAAGACCCGCGCTGTGTTGATCGAACTTGAGGACGACGCTGGCCCGACCCCTTCAGAGGTGCCGCCAGTGCCGGATTTGGGCCTGCCCGACGGGCGGGCTGTCACTTTGGCCGCTGCTGCGGCAACCGCGACGCCTTCGCGGCTGACGCGCTTTACGCTTTGGGCGCTGGGCGCGCTGTGCAGCCTTATGATCACGGTTGCGGTTTATGACTTTGTGGCCGCGATGCTGGCGCGCAATTCTTGGCTGGGCTGGATCGCTTTCGGGCTGACCGGGCTGGCGGTGGCCTTGCTGCTGGCCCTGGCCCTGCGCGAGGCGGCGGCGTTTTTTCGGTTGGCTAAGCTCGATGGGTTGCGCGCGCATGCGGTGCAAGCCCGCCAATCAAGCGATCTTAAAACCGCATCCCGGCTGACCGATCAGCTTTTGCAACTTTACCGGGGTCGCGCCGATCTGCGCTGGGGGGCAGCCCGGCTGGCAGAACGGCGCGGTGATGTGTTGGACGCCGATGCGCTGTTGAACCTGACCGAAACTGAATTGCTTGCGCCATTGGATCAGGCCGCAAGGGCCGAGATCGAGATGGCAGCCCGCCGTGTGGCCACGGTCACCGCATTGGTGCCGCTGGCACTGGCGGATGTGGCTGTGGCGCTTTTTACCAATCTGGCGATGATCCGCAAGATCGCTACGATTTATGGCGGGCGCGCGGGCACTTTGGGCAGTTTCAAGCTGCTGCGTCGGGTCTTTGGACATTTGCTGGCCACCGGGGCCTTGGCGCTGGGTGATGATCTGATCGGCTCGGTCGCGGGCGGTGGGATCTTGGGCAAGCTTTCGCGGCGCTTTGGCGAAGGTGTGGTCAATGGCGCTTTGACAGCGCGTGTCGGCGTCGCCGCGATGGAGATTTGCCGCCCCATGCCGTTCGAGGCCCTGCCACGCCCCAAGGTCACCAATCTTATCAGCCGCAGTCTGGCGGGTGTATTTGGCGATCTAAATGGGAAAGGCAGCCAAAAGGCGTGACATTTGCCTAAGGTTGTTTCGCAGAGAAATCGACCCCGGCCAATGGTGGGATCAGCTGACCCGACACCAATTGCCGCAAAATCGCGGGGAAGGGTGGCACGAAGGTAGCGGGCGCAAGAATGTGATCGCGAAGCATTGGCAAAACTCGGCTACCAGATTGATACTGCGGTGTAAAAGCCGCGCTGATCAGCTGATACAACCGGACATGCCAACGCCGCATCTGCGCGTAAAGCGGCAAAGCCTCGTCCAACGGGGCGCGCATCAGGGCGCGTTGCAGCGCCAAAGCATCCAGCAGCGCCATATTCGCCCCTTGGCCCAATTGCGGGCTGGCACGGTGGGCGGCATCGCCGATATAGGCCAGCGCGGGGGCGAACGGGCGGGCCAAAGCGCCGTGGGAATAGCGGGCCGGGGTCATTTGCGCCGTTTGCGTGATGCCTTGCAAAAACGGCGCGAATTCGGGCCAAAGCGCCTTGGCCTCGGATTTCCAAACCTCCAGCGGCACGCTTGCCCATTGCCCGAGTTTTTCGACCGGCATCGACCAAAAGACTGCCGTTTGCAGGCCCTCAAGCCCCGGAACCCGGCCCAAAGGCAAAACACCCGCCATTTTCGCGGCCCGTAAATAGCGCTGGGTTAGCTGATCGCGGGGCAGGGCGCTGTCTTTTGGCCAAGGCACCGTGCCCCAGATCGCGCCATATGGCAGCGCGCGCGCTTTCAGTGGCGAAAGCGCAGAGCCTGCCCCCGACGCATCCACCACCAGATCGAAGGGGCCAAGGCTTTCGCCGCTGCGCAACACAACGCGGCGCTGATCTGCGACCAAGGGGGCAGCTGTGACGTCAGCACTGGTGGTGATGTGAATTCCCCGTCCCGCGACCGCCGCCAAAAGCGCTGCATGCAGACTGGCGCGGTGAATGGCGAGGCCCTGCGCCTCGGGGCGGTCCAGCCGATCATAGCGTAAATCCAAAATCCGCCGTGCGTGCTGCGCCTCGTGCCCCAGCATCCGCGCAATGCGTTGGCCCGAAGCCCGTGCCGCCTCGCCCGCGCCGCACAGGTCCAGAACGGCCAAGCCGATCGGTTGGATCACGAGGCCCGAGCCTACCGGGCGTGGGCTGTCAAATTGGTCAAAGATCTCGATCTGATGCCCATCGGCGGCCAGCAAAGCGGCCAGTGCCAGGCCGCCAATCCCCGCGCCAATAATTGCAACCTTCATCGCCGCCCTTTCGCATTGATCAACAGTAAAGCATGGCTGGACCCGGCCCGAAACCCCGCGTATAAGCCCACCCATGCGACAGATACACGCGATTATCCATCGAATTAGCTGCCCGGCGCTCTGACCTTTCAGACGCCGGGAAGCCTGCTGTTGCGAACCCGCACAGCCCTTTATCTCGCCCCGTCGCCCCCCCATTCAAGCCGTAAGGATCCGCAGCCAATGTGCGCCGATACCCCCGCCAATACGCCAGACTATAAAGACAGTGTTTTTCTGCCCGAAACCGATTTCCCAATGCGCGCAGGTCTGCCCGCACGCGAGCCGGAATGGCTCGCTCATTGGGAAAAAATCGGCGTCTATGATCGCTTGCGCGAGAAACAGGGCCGCAAACCCTTTATCTTGCACGACGGCCCCCCCTACGCGAACGGCCATCTGCATATCGGTCACGCGCTGAACAAGACGATCAAAGATATCATCGTGCGCAGCCATCAAATGATGGGTTTTGACGCGCGCTATGTGCCGGGTTGGGATTGCCACGGCTTGCCGATCGAATGGAAAATCGAAGAGCAATACCGCAAGAAGGGCCTGAACAAAGACGCCGTTGATATCGTCGATTTCCGTCAGGAATGCCGCAAATTCGCCGAGGGCTGGGTCGCTGTCCAGCGTGAAGAGTTCAAGCGCCTTGGCGTCACGGGGAATTGGGCCGATCCTTACCTGACGATGGATTACCACGCCGAAGCTGTGATCGCGGCCGAATTCATGAAGTTCTTGATGAACGGTTCGCTGTATCAAGGCTCCAAGCCCGTCATGTGGTCGCCGGTCGAGAAAACCGCGTTGGCCGAGGCCGAGATCGAATATCACGACAAGGAAAGCTTTACCGTCTGGGTGAAGTTCAAGGTTGCAGAAGCGGCCAAGGCTGACCTGACCGGCGCCTATGTGGTGATCTGGACCACAACACCTTGGACCATGCCGTCAAACAAAGCCGTGGTTTACGGTCAAGACATCTCGTACGGGCTATATGAAGTGACGGCGACGCCTGCCGAATCTTGGGTCTCGGTTGGTGATAAGTATATCCTGGCTGACAATCTGGCGGCGGATGTTTTCAAACGCGCACGGCTGGATGATGCTCAATTCCACCGGGTTGCGGATGTGCCTGCAAGTGATCTTGTTGGGGTCAGTTTGACCCATCCTTTGCACGGTGCCGAGGGCGCTGATGGCGAATGGGATGGCCTTCGCGATTTCCGGGCGGCGGGTTTTGTGACCGACACCGAAGGCACGGGGTTTGTGCATTGCGCACCGTCGC
>JBLIGH010000226.1:0-5792 GCA_047636855.1 Pseudorhodobacter sp. | reverse complement strand
AGCGAAGGTGGCGAGCGGCGTTTGAAAGCGCTGCGCGACACCGAAGACGGGTTTAAAATCGCCGAAGAGGACCTGGCGATGCGCGGCGCGGGCGATCTGATCGGCACTGCGCAATCTGGCTTACCCCGCTTTAGGGTCGCTGACTTAGAGCGGCAATCCGCGTTGATGGCGATTGCGCAAAGCGATGCCCGAAAACTTTTGCATGATGATCCGTCTTTGACCTCTGATCGCGGCAAAGCGGCCCGGATATTGCTGTGGTTACTGGATCAGGATCGTGCGATTCGGTTGATTTCAGTCGGCTAGGCAAAGAGCACCTATTCCCTTTCCCCCGCGCTTCCCAGATTTAGGGGCAAGCGCCGCGACGTCTACCTTCTAGGGTGATATCCGCGGATGTTCCTAATTGTTCACTTTAAGTTCTTAAAAAGTTCTTTACAGGTCGCCCCTAATGTGGGAACAATACGGGAACAGAACCAAGGAGGTTGCCATGATCGCCCAATTTAAAGCCATCGTTACCCGGTCTTCGGACACGTTGCTTGAAGATGCAATCGGTGTGGCATCGCTCTTTGTGTTGTTGTTTGCCGGGCTGTCTTTGCCCGGACTGCTCTGATCACTGCCTGCGGTCTGATTTTGGGCGCTTGCACCTGTCCCCATATGTGCCAGCGTTTCATGCAATGAAACCGGGGTTGTCCCACCCTGATTTGCGTCCAAATCATACGCTACTTGCCGCCGCCTTCCTAAATTGGAAGTGCGGCGGTTTTTTTAGGCGGTATCAGCAAGCGCTGCCGCTTCGGTCGCAGCTTCTATCGCAAGCAAAATCGAGGCGTGACGATTGCGAAAGTCGCGCGCGGGTAAAAGCACTTCAAACCCTGCAAACGGTGCGGCGGGAACGGCTCCGTTCTGCCCAAGCATGGCACGCAGCCCATCACATGCCGCCTGCAACTCCGCATGGCTGCGCCCGATCACCGCTTGGCCCACAATTGCCGCCGCCGCCTGACCCAAGGCACAGGCTTTCACATCCTGCGCGAACTCTGACACGCGCCCGTTTTGCATGGATAGATCTATGGTCACCACGGACCCGCAAAGCGGCGAGCGTTTGCGTATGCTGGCTTGCGGCGCCGGCAAACGGCCAAGAAGGGGAATATCCGCCGCCAAAGCGAGGATGCGCCCCGAATAAAGCTTCATCAAGTCGGCGTCGCTCATCGCTTCCCTCCGCAGGTCATACCGCATAGATAGACCGCGAATGCGCCGAAGCAAAGGACCCCAGAGATGAGTTTTGATCCAACAAGCCTGAAGTTCGATGGCAATGGCCTCATTCCGGCCATCGCACAAGATCACGAGACCGGCGAAGTTTTGATGATGGCTTGGATGAATGCCGAAAGCCTGCGCCAGACGCTTGCGACGGGTCAGGTGACCTATTGGTCGCGCTCGCGGCAGGCGTTTTGGGCGAAGGGGCAGACTTCGGGGCATATTCAAAAGTTAATCGAATTGCGGGTCGATTGCGACCGCGATTGCCTGCTGTTGAAGGTGGATCAGATGGGCCCGGCCTGTCACACCAATCGCCGTTCGTGCTTTTTCACCGCAGTCGTCGATGGGATCGAAGTGATAACGGCAGAGCCGATCTGATTCTCTCGCGGAATATCGGTTTCAAAGCGCGACCATTCGGCGAATATCGGCTGGATTTGCACCTTCCGCGCGGTAAGTTGCGATGGCGCGGGCATCATCGCGTTTGGCCAAGCGCTTGCCTTGATCGTCGCGGATCAGCCTGTGATGGTGATAAATCGGTGTGGCAAGCCCAAGCCGCTTTTGCAGCAGCACATGAATATGCGTCGCTTCAAACAGGTCTTCGCCGCGAATGACATGGGTGACATCGCTGGCATCATCATCCACCACGACGGCCAGATGATAAGCCGCCGCCATCTGACGGCGCAGCAAAATGACATCACCAATTTCGGCCACCATCACCTTTTCTTGCAGGAGGTGGCGCCCGCTAAAGCTTTGCCCTGTATCGAAAAAATCTGCGGGCAGGGTGGCTGCACAGGCCTTCGCCATATGCAGCCGGATTGCACATTCGGGGCCCGGTTCAAGGTGCTTTGTCCGGCAGGTCCCAGGGTAGACCACCCCATCCGGCCCTTGCCGTAGTGCGCTTTCTTGCGGCGCTGCGGCAGCGGCCTCGATATCGCGGCGACTACAGGCACAGGCATAGGTTAGCCCCAAGGCCTCTAACCGGTTGAGTGCGCTGGCATATTCGTCCGTGCATTCGGATTGCCGGCGCACAGGCCCATCCCAAGTGATCCCCAGCCATTGAAGATCGTCATAGATTTGTAGCTCCCATTCGCGCCGGGATCGGGATTGGTCCAGATCATCGATCCGCAACCGAAACGCGCCGCCTGCCGCACGTGCCATGTCATGCGCCAAAATCGCCGAATAGGCATGGCCCAGATGCAGCGGCCCTGTGGGCGATGGTGCGAAGCGGGTTACGAAAGCCATTCCGAAAAGGCCTGCTTGGCCCGGTCGGTGTAGGATTTGTAACGGTCTTTGCGGCCCTTGCGCCCGCCCTTGGCATCAATCGGTGGAAACAGGCCAAAATTGACGTTCATTGGCTGGAATGTTTTCGCATCCGCCCCACCGGTAATATGGGTGATCAGCGCACCGGTTGCGGTTTCAGGCGGCGGCGGCGCAAGGTCGCGCCCCTGAAGCTCTGCCGCGGCCATGCGACCTGCCAAAAGCCCCATCGCGGCACTTTCAACATAGCCTTCAACGCCGGTAATTTGCCCCGCAAAGCGAATATTGGGGCGCGCCCGCAAGCGCATCCGGTCATCCAACAGGGTCGGCGAGTTGATGAATGTATTGCGGTGAATGCCACCCAATCGCGCAAAATTTGCGTCCTGTAATCCGGGAATCATTTTAAAAACAATGGCTTGCGCACCATACTTCATCTTGGTCTGGAAGCCGACAATATTGTATAAAGTGCCCAATTTATTGTCGCGACGCAATTGCACAACGGCATAGGGCTTGTTTGGATTATGCGGATTGGTCAAGCCAACAGGCTTCATCGGCCCAAAACGCAATGTTTCGCGACCACGTTCTGCCATCACTTCAATCGGCAAGCATCCGTCGAAATAGCCGGCGGTTTCACCGGGATGGAACTCGGTTTTCTCTGCTGCCAGCAGAGCATCTATGAACGCCTCATATTGTGCGCGATCCATCGGGCAGTTCATATAAGCAACCTGCTCTTCCTCGGTCTCGCCCTTGTCATAGCGCGACTGCATCCAGGCCACCGACATATCCACGCTTTCAGCATAAACAATCGGCGCGATGGCATCGAAGAAGGCCAAATGCTCGGTCCCGGTGACCTGACGAATACTTTCCGCCAAGGGGCCAGAGGTCAGTGGTCCCGTCGCGATAATCCAGTGACCACTTGAAGGAAGATCTGTAATCTCTTCATAAGAAACGGAAATCAACGGATGCGCTAAAAGTGCTTCGGTAACGGCTGCGGCAAATGGGTCGCGATCAACGGCCAAAGCACCACCGGCAGGCAAGCGATGCTTGCGGGCTGTTTGCATGATAATGCCGTCCGCAGCCCCCATTTCCCAATGCAGCAAGCCCACGGCATTTTGCTCGCTGTCATCCGATCGGAAGGAGTTAGAGCACACCATCTCAGCCAGATGACCGGTGCGGTGCGCGAAGGTCCCAACTTTGGGCCGCATCTCGTGAATGACAACCGCAACGCCCATATTGGCAGCCTGCCAGGCGGCTTCAGAGCCAGCCATTCCGCCACCGATGATATGCAGGATTTCTGTGCTCACGGCGCTTGGCCCCTTCTTTTCGGTTCAAATATTCTGCGGGCATCAGGGGGTGCAAAACCCCCGGCCTCGCCAAGTGAACAGGGCTTATCGCGACTGCGCCAGATTGAAAAGGGTTGCAGGCAAGGCTGCGACAAATCCCTCCGGCTGGCCAAAGCAGTCACTGCTTTGACCAGATCGGGGCAGGATCATTCGGCTTCTTCGTCACCTTGATCCGCGATACGCGCAACTGACACCACGACTTCACCTTTGGCAGTGTCAAAGACTTTGACGCCGCCCGCTGCACGGGACCGGAACGAAATCCCATCCACAGGGCAGCGAATGGATTGCCCTGTCGAGGTGGCCAACATCACCTGATCTGTGCGTTCCACCGGGAAACAGGCAATAAGCGCACCATTGCGGCCTGCCATGGCTTTGACGCCCTGGCCCCCGCGGCCCCGCACCGGATAATCATGGCTAGAGGAAAGTTTGCCCGACCCGCCTTCGGTGATGGTCAAGATCAGATCTTCTTGTGCGGACATTTCAGCAAAGCGTTCCAGTGACAATTCACCAATGGTAACAGCATCTTCCTCTTCTTCCATCTCTGGGTCATCCACCAGACCTTCTTGTGCCCGACGCATTTTCAGATAGGCGGCGCGCTCGTCCGGGGTAGCGGTAAAATGGCGGATGACCGACATCGAGACGACCTTATCATCGCCTTGCAACCGGATACCGCGCACCCCGGTGGAACCACGGCTTTTGAAAACCCGCACTTCCGTTGTGGGGAATCGGATCGCCCGCCCGCCCGAAGTGACCAGCATGATATCGTCACTTTCGTCACAAATCCGCGCATTCACCAGCTTGACGCCTTCGGGCAATTTCATCGCGATCTTGCCGTTGCGCATCACATTGGTGAAGTCTGACAATGCATTCTGGCGCACATCGCCGTCCGAAGTCGCAAAGAAGATCTGAAGGTTCTCCCAATCATCCTCGGGCACATCGACGGGCATAATCGCGGCAATGGAAACCCCGGCCACAATCGGTAGAATATTCACCATCGCCTTGCCCTTGGCATTGCGCCCGGCCAACGGCAACCGCCAGGTTTTCAGCTTATAGGCCATGCCATCCGTGGTGAAGAACAGCAGCTGGGTATGGGTATTGGCCACGAAAAGCGTGGTGACCACGTCATCTTCTTTGGTGGACATCGACGAAAGCCCCTTGCCGCCGCGCCGCTGCGAGCGGAACTCGACCAAAGGCGTGCGCTTGATATAGCCGCCAGAGGTGATGGTCACGACCATATCCTCGCGCTCGATCAAATCTTCGTCGTCCATATCGCCGACCCAATCGACGATCTCGGTGCGACGTGGCACGGCAAAGGCGGCTCTGACCTCGCGCAGCTCGTCCGAGATGATCGCCATAATTCGGTCGCGACTGCCCAGAATATCAAGGTAATCCTTGATCTTACCGGCCAGTTCTTCCAACTCGCCGGTGACTTCCTTCACACCCAAAGCCGTGAGGCGCTGCAAACGCAGCTCCAAAATGGCCCGTGCCTGAAGTTCGGACAGGTTGTAGCTGCCGTCGTCATTCAAGGTGTGGCTGGGATCGTCGATCAGCCGGATGAAAGGGGCAATCTCGCCCGCAGGCCAGCGTCGGGTCATCAAACGCTCGCGCGCTTCTGCCGGATCGGCCGAGGACCGGATCGTTGCGACAATTTCATCGACATTGGCCACAGCCACAGCCAAACCACATAGAATATGGCTGCGTTCGCGGGCTTTGCGCAGCTCGTAAGCCGTGCGGCGGGCGACCACGTCTTCGCGAAAGCCGATGAAATAAGTCAAGAAATCGCGCAGTGTCAGCTGTTCCGGGCGGCCGCCATTCAGCGCAAGCATGTTACAGCCGAAATAAGTCTGCATCGGGGTGTAGCGGTAGAGCTGGTTCAGCACCACGTCAGCCGTGGCGTCGCGCTTCAGCTCGATCACCACACGCACACCAATCCGATCGGACTCGTCT
>JBLIGH010000225.1:0-5810 GCA_047636855.1 Pseudorhodobacter sp. | reverse complement strand
GTTTGAAATCCGCATGTTAATCTGCACCTTTCACAATGTTCGCCCGGCAGGTTTATTTGACCGCAGCCCTAGGCACCCAAAGCCCCAGCCCGAAGGATACCTTAGGCACGCCTCCGGCCTATTGGCTTCCGCGCATGCGGCGCGTATAGGCCGTGCCTGAAACCGATGGAGCCACGGCATGCAAGGCAGCGCGAACCTAAACCTGATGAAGAAAGCAGCCCGCAAAGCGGGGCGTGCGCTGGTCAAGGATTTCCGCGAGGTGGAAAACCTGCAAGTTTCTGCCAAAGGCCCGGGGGATTTTGTCACCAAAGCCGACCGCGAAGCCGAGCGGAGCATCCGCGAAGACCTGATGGGCGCGCGCCCAACCTATGGTTTTCTGGGCGAGGAAAGCACCGAAACGGACGGTGCAGATCCAACCCGCCGCTGGATTGTGGACCCGCTGGATGGCACCACCAACTTTTTACATGGCTTGCCGCATTGGGCGATCAGCATCGCGCTGGAACATAAGGGAGAGATTGTCTCTGCCGTGATATTCGACGCGGCCAAGGACGAAATGTTCTGGGCTGAAAAAGGCGGCGGTGCTTGGATGAACGAAAGCCGTTTGCGGGTTTCGGGGCGTCGTCAGATGATGGAGTCGATCTTTGCGACCGGGGTTCCGGCCAGTGGGCGTGGCACCTTGCCGGCCTCGTTGAAAGACCTGGCACATCTTATGCCGGTCTGTGCCGGTGTGCGCAGCTGGGGTGCGGCCTCGCTTGACCTTGCCTATGTTGCTGCGGGTCGGTTTGATGGCTACTGGGACCGCGGCCTGCATGCTTGGGATATGGCGGCGGGTATCTTGCTGGTGCGCGAAGCGGGCGGCATGGTCTCGGCGATCCGCGAAGGCGACGAACCTTTGGAAAAAGGCGCTGTGATCTGCGCCAATGTGCCGTTGTTTGAGGGTTTCCGCAAAATCATTCGCGGCGAATAAATTCTAAGCCCGGCGCGAAGGCCAAAAGGGTCGCAAGATCTGGGCAATCTACCGCATCAAGAGGAGCATATGGCTGGGTTTTGCTGGCATCCTGAGGCACGCCTGTTCACGCCTGAAATGGCTGTGGGTCAAACCGCGCCGCATGGCCCTTGCTTTGCCGACAGACCCACCGATCTGGCCCTTGCAGGCGCGCTGTCCGGCGCGCCTTTTCGCATTGGGGCGCAAGATGCACCGCCGCCCGAAACCGGGTTTGAAACCCTGACTTCGGGCAGCACAGGCGCGCCGCGCCGCATCGCGCGGTCGCAGGCGTCTTGGCACGCAAGCTTTGCTGTGAATGCCCGGTTGTTTGGCACTGGGCCGGGGACGCGGGTCGCGGTTTTAGGGCGCTTGGTCCAATCATTGTCGCTTTACGGCGCGGTCGAGGCCTTGCATCTGGGGGCCGACCTGCATGTGCTAGAGGGGCTGCGCCCTGACCGTCAACGCGCTGCCTTGGCAGAAGCGCGGGTTACCTTGCTTTGGGCATCGCCCCCGCAACTGCAATTGCTGCTCGAGGCTGGCGGCCCAACCCTGCCTGCGCTGCGTCACCTTCTGGTCGGTGGTGCAAAGCTAGGGTCGAAACTGCGGGCCGATCTGGCAGGGCTTTGCCCGAATGCCGCTATCCGCGAGTTCTACGGCGCGGCCGAGGCCAGTTTTATCACCCTCGCCGATGCCAACACGCCACCGCATTCTGTAGGCCACCCCTATCCCGGTGTCGAAATTGGCATTGGTGGCCCGGCAGGCACCGCCACGCCGGGCCGCGTTTGGGTGCGCAGCCCCTATCTTTTCAGCAATTATGCTGGCGATGATCCCGGTATCGCCGAATGGCAAGGCGATTGGCTTGGTCTGGGCGAGATCGGGCGCATTGAGGGGGGAAACCTGATCTTGCTGGGCCGCGCTGACCGCATGGTGACGGTGGCAGGTCAAAACGTCTACCCCGAGGCGCTGGAGGCCGCGTTGCTGGCCCTGCCCGGCGTCACCCGTGCTGCGGCCGTCGCCATCCCTGACACCCGGCGTGGTCACGTGATCGAGGCCGTCTTGCAGGGTGATCCCGCGCAAGAACCCGCGATACTGGCGGCAATGCGGGCACAATTTGGTGCGTTGGCAGCACCACGGCGGCTGCATTGGCGCGAAACTTGGCCTATGCTCGCCTCTGACAAGCCCGATCTGCGGGCGCTGGCGCAAGGGATACTCCGCTGAGCACCGCCTTCATCATCGCAGCCCGCCGCACGGCGGTGATGCCACTGGGCGGTGCATTCGCGCGGCTTTATCCGCACGCGCTTGCAGCCCCGGTGATCGCCGCCTGCCTTGCCGATGCCGGGATGGCTGTGGATCAGGTGCACGAATTGGTGCTGTCGAACGCGCTTGGCGCGGGCGGCAACCCTGCGCGGCTGGCGGCATTGGCGGCAGGTCTGCCCGAACACGTCGCGGGTCTGAGCATTGATCGGCAATGCGCAGGTGGGTTGGACGCGATTTTGATCGCAAAAGCACTGGTGGAAAGTGGTGCCGCCGAGGTGGTTTTGGCGGGTGGCGCTGAAAGCTATTCCCGCCGCCCGCTGCGCCAGCACACTGACCCCGATGGCGGCGCACCCGTCCCTTATGATGCGCCCGCCTTTTCCCCTTGGCCCGAGCGCGACCCCAATATGCATCAAGCCGCCGCCGACCTGACGATCAGGCTTGGGATCAGCCGCGCGGTGCAAGATGCCTATGCCGTGGCCTCGCACCGCAAGGCCAGCTTGGCGGTATTGCCTGAAATCACACCCCTGTGCGGCATCACGCGCGACGGGTTCACCCGGCTTTTGACCCCTGCCGTTGCGGCGCGCGCGCGGCCCATCACAGGGTCAATCACCCCGGCAAATGCCGCCATCGCCGCCGATGGCGCTGCGTTTTGCCTTGTCGTGTCGGAACAAATCGCCCGCCACGCGCCAAAAGCCCTGCGGATTGTGCGCGGTGCCACCCTTGGTGCTGCGCCGCAAGACCCCGGACTGGCCCCAATTGCCGCAATGCGCCGCGTTTTGGGCACCCTGCACCCCAGCCAACTGGCACAGGTCGAGATTATGGAGGCCTATGCCGTGCAGGCCATCGCCTGTGCTGCGGCCCTTGGCTTTGCGCCCGATCAGATCAACCAAGGCGGCGGGGCCTTGGCGCGCGGCCACCCGGTCGGCGCCTCTGGTGCGATTCTGGCAACTCGACTTTTCGCAGATATGACAACAGGTTACGGCATGGCTGCTATTGCCGCAGCCGGCGGTATCGGCACGGCCCTTCTGCTGCAGGCTTAGACGCCAGCCTCTTTCACCGATTCCATCGCGACATGCGTCGATGTCGACGACACATATGGCAAGGACGAGATCCTTTCACCCAACACGCGGCGGTAATCTTGAATATCGCCGGTGCGGATTTTCAGCAGATAGTCAAAACGGCTGGCCATCATATGGCATTCCTCGACCTCTGACACCGCCAAGACCGCCTTGTTGAACGCTTGCAATGCAACCTCGCGCGTGTCCGACAGGCGCACCTCGACAAAAGCGACATGCGCCAGCCCAAGCTTGATCGGGTCGACCTGCGCGCGGTAACCGGTGATGATCCCGGCCTCCTCCAGCCGTTTCATCCGCGCTTGTGTTGGCGATTTCGACAGGCCGATCTGGCGCGCCAGCTCTGTTGCACTAATTCGCCCATCCGCAGACAGAACCCGCAGAATCGCTGTATCGAAGCGATCCATCTCTGGCATCTCAACGCGCATCATATTTCCCTTACAATCAGCCAGATCGCCTGCCAAAATCGCCATAATCAGGACAATCGGCTTTCTGTTTCCAGATATACTAGCCCAAAGAGGAGTATTTGCCCATGTCCCGGACCACAATTGACAGCGCATGGTCGATCATCGACCGCGAAAGCCTGCACGACGAGGCCGCTTTGATCACGCGCATGATTGCCGAGGCTGGGTTAACAGCGGCGGACCGTGCGCGCATTGCCGCCAGAGGTGCTGATCTGGTTCGCGCGATTCGCGGCTCTGCCAAGCCGGGGTTGATGGAAGTCTTTCTGGCGGAATACGGGCTGTCGACGGACGAAGGCATTGCGTTGATGTGCCTGGCCGAGGCGCTGTTGCGCGTGCCAGATGCCGACACGATGGACGCGCTGATCGAAGACAAGATTGCGCCGTCCAACTGGGGCAAGCATTTGGGGCATTCGGCCTCGAGCCTCGTGAACGCATCGACATGGGCGCTGATGCTAACCGGCCGGGTGCTGGACAACCGCCAGCCCGGCATCGCAAGCCATTTGCGCGGGGCCGTCAAACGGCTGGGCGAGCCGGTAATCCGCACCGCGGTTTCGCGCGCGATGAAGGAAATGGGCCGCCAGTTTGTGCTGGGCGAAACCATTGATACGGCCATGAAGCGCGCCCGGGATCTGGAAGCGAAAGGCTATACCTACAGCTATGACATGCTGGGCGAGGCCGCGCGCACCGAGCGCGATGCCCGTCGCTATCACCTGTCCTATTCCAAAGCGATCACGGCCATCGCCGCTGCTGCAACTTCAAAAGATATCCGCGAAAACCCCGGGATTTCGGTCAAGCTTTCGGCACTGCACCCACGCTATGAGGTCGCCAAACGTGACCGCGTCATGGAAGAGCTGGTTCCGCGGGTCCGCGCGCTTGCAGGTCTTGCCAAAGCCGCCGGGATCGGGCTGAACATCGATGCCGAAGAGGCCGACCGTCTGGCCCTATCGCTGCAAGTGATCGAAGCGGTTCTGTCTGATCCAGCCTTGAAGGGTTGGGAGGGTTTCGGCGTTGTGGTGCAGGCCTACGGGCGTCGTGCGGGCGCTGTGATCGACTGGCTATATGCCTTGTCCACAAAGCTGGACCGCAAGATCATGGTCCGTCTGGTAAAAGGCGCTTATTGGGATGCCGAGGTCAAACGCGCGCAGGTTCTTGGCCTCGCCTCTTTCCCGGTGTTCACCCGCAAGCAGGCCACGGATGTCGCCTATATCGCCAATGCCAAGAAGCTTCTGGGCATGACCGACCGCATCTATCCGCAATTTGCCACCCATAACGCGCATACGGTTGCTGCCGTTTTGGATATGGCGACGGATGCCAGTAGCTATGAATTCCAGCGCCTGCATGGCATGGGCGAGCGGCTGCATGACATCGTTTTGACCGAGAAGGGCGCGCGCTGCCGGATTTATGCGCCCGTCGGTGCGCATCGCGATTTGCTGGCCTATCTGGTACGCCGTTTGCTGGAAAACGGCGCCAATAGCAGCTTTGTCAACCAAATCGTCGACGAGGCTGTCTGGCCCGAAACCGTCGCCGCCTGCCCTTTAGATGCGATCGAGGCGGTGGCCAGCATTGCCAATCCGCGACTATCAACCGGCCCGATGTTGTTTGCACCACGGGTGAATTCCAAAGGTTGGGATCTGACCGATAGCGCCGATCTGAACGCGATCGAGGCGGCACGCCTGCCCCACCGTCATACGATGTTCGAGGCGCGACCAATGATTGCAGGCCCTGTCGCAGGTGGCCTGCGGCTCGAAATTCTGAACCCAGCTGATGGCAGCCGGGTGGGCCATGTCTTGCCCGCCATCCAGCCAGATGTGCAAACAGCGCTTGGCGCTGCGACCGCGTGGGAGGCCTCACCAGACATCCGCGCCGAAGTGCTGCGACGCGCCGCCGATCTGTATGAGGCCGAGTTTGGCGCGATCTTTGCGATATTAGCGCGCGAGGCTGGCAAAACCTTGCTTGATGCGGTTGGCGAGCTGCGCGAAGCCGTTGATTTCCTGCGCTATTACGCCGATCAGGCCGAGGGCCAATCAGCAC
>JBLIGH010000224.1:0-5851 GCA_047636855.1 Pseudorhodobacter sp. | reverse complement strand
TGCGCATGGGGGGCTAGGATCGCAGATGCCCCAGCAAGGCTGCGTTGCATCGAGGCGAAACAAGCCGCAACACTTTCGCCCAGCAGCAGGCCCGGAACCCGCGCCGCAGCCATTTCAGCGGCCAAAATAACACCAGTGCCAATCGGTTTGGTCAAGATCAACGCATCACCAAGCTGCGCGCCGCCCTTGGTGATCACTCGGTCGGCAAGCCCGGTCAGCGTAAAGCCAATCGTCAGCTCTGCGCCGATGGACGTATGCCCACCCACAATTTCGGCCCCGGCCTCGCGGATAACCTCGCCCGCCGCCGCCATCACCTCTGCCAGCATATCGGCCTGAAGCGCCGCGCCGAGGCGTGGCAAGGTGATTTGCACCAACGCGGTTTGCGGTGCGGCCCCCATCGCCCAGATATCGCCCAGCGCATGAGTGGCCGTGATCCGCGCCATCAAGGCCGCATCGGCTGTGAAAACACGCAGGTGATCCGTGGTCAACACTTGCAAACCCGTGGCCAGTTGCAAGATCGCAGCATCATCGCCGGGGCCCGACAGCACATCTGCCCGTTGCGGTGCAGGCAAGTCGGCCAAGACCTTGGCCAACGCCTTTGCCCCGACCTTCGCGCCGCAGCCACCGCAAAGCGGCTTTTCCCCCAAGGCCTCTGCCAACCCGGTAGCGGCCCCTGTGGGTATTTTTTGCACCGGCATCACCGGGTAGTCGGCAAATTCCGCGATGAACTTGCGGTCGATCTGGTCTTTCCAGCGCCACAAGATTTCGCCCTCCAGTCGCAGCCCAAACTTATCGGCAACCGCCCGCTTGCTGCCGGTCGAGATCAGCTTGAGGTAATCGCGTTGCGGCTGAAATTGGCGCATCTGCCCACCGCACAAGGCCGCGCGCAGATTGTGCAGCAAAAAGGGCGCTTGGCGGACGGCAAAAACGCCTGCTTTGGGGCGCGGTGCCCAAGTCATATGCGCACAATCGCCACTGGCAAAGACCATCGGATCAGAGCTTTGCAAGCTTGGCCCCACATCGACAAACCCATTCGTCAGCGCCAAACCGGTTTGCGTCAGCCAATCTTGCGGGCGCGCGCCCGCGACCGAAAGCGTGAAATCTGACCCGATCACCTCGCCCGAGCGTAAAACAACCGCATCAGCCTGGATCGACGCAGGCTCTGCCCCGGTTTTCAACGTGACACCAAGCGCTTGTAATTGCGCCAAAAGCGCAGATCTGGCCCCTGCTCCGATTTGGGGCAAAGCCGTCTCGGCCCGTTCCAACAAGGTGATTTGCGGCGTAAGGCCCGACTGACGCAACCGGTAGGCAGAGGCCATCGCAAGCTCTGCCCCGCCGACACCTGCGCCAATCACCGTGACGCGCGGGGCCTCGGGTGCCGTGGCCACAAACGCCTCCCACCGGTCGGCATAAACCCCCAAAGGTTTTGCGGCGAACCCATGCGCGGTAAAGCCTTCAAGCTGCGGCAACTCGGATCCAATGCCGATATCGAGCGAGGCCACATCATAGCGCAGCCGCCGCCCGCTGGCCAAAATCACAATCTTTGCGGCACGGTCCAACCCAATCGCCCGGTCCATCACCGCACGCGCCCCGGCAAATCGGGCCAGCCGCACGAGGTCGATCATCATCTCGTCTCGGCGATAATGGCCCGCAATATGGCCGGGCAACATCCCAGTATAAGGGGCAACAGGACTGGGGTTAATAACCGTCAGACGCACGCCGGGCTGCGGTGCCATTCCCCATTTGCGCACTACAAGGGCATGAGCATGGCCACCGCCAATCAACACAAGATCACGCACCAATGGCCAATCGCTGTTTTGCATGGTTCCGCTACCCCATCCCACCTTATGCTTTTGATACCCCGCTTCACCCCAGATGGCGAGGGGACGAAGTACCACAGTTGCGTGATGCTATAGCAGGCCCTAGAATGGAAATAAGACGACGGAGGTGCAGTAAAACTATGTCGATAAGGCAATCCAACCAACTGATTATCAGTCAGAAATTGCGGATGAATGCGGGGCTGACAACCGCAATTCAGATTTTGCGTTTTGATACAACTGGCCTGACCCGCTATCTGGAAGAACAAGCCGCCGAAAACCCTTATCTGGCCTTAAAACCCGCCGCGCTGCAATCGGCAGACTGGGCACCACGTTGGGTTGGCGCCTTTTACGCCTCGCAGAACGGCGCACCCGAACTGGACCCTGCGGCCTTCACCCAAAGCCCCGCGCCCGGTTTGATGGCCCATGTCACCGGCCAGATCCGCCGTTTGCTGCCACCGGGCCGAAGCCGCGAAATCGCCGGTGTCTTGATGGTGGCGCTTGATCCTTCGGGCTGGCTGACGCTGCCTTTGAGCGACCTGGCCCGTGAAGCCCGCGCCAGTCTTGACGAGCTGGAAACCGTTCTGGCGCGCTTGCAACAAATGGAGCCAACCGGCCTTTTCGCGCGATCGCTTGCGGAATGCTTGCGCCTTCAGGCGGCAGAAGCCGGGTACCTTGACCCGATCATGGAGGTTATTTTGACCAATCTCGACCTTTTGGCAAAAGGCGAGACGGCGCGGCTGGCGCGCATTTGCGAAGTGTCCGAGGCCGAAATCATCTTGCGCCTGCGCCGCATCCGCAGCTTCGATCCCAAACCTGGTAGTCAATTTGGCCAAGGCGCAGCCCCCGTGCGAGAGCCGGACCTGCTTGCCACAAAAACCGATGATGGCTGGCAGATCACGCTAAACCGCTCGGCGTTGCCCGATGTCATGGTCCTTGCCCCCGAGGTCGGAACGGATGACCCGCAAGCACCAAGCAAAATTGGGGCGGCCAAAGCGGTGCAACGCATGGTCGGTAATCGCAACCAAACCCTTTTGAACATCGCAGCAGATCTGTTTGGCAGGCAAAGCAAAATGTTGGATTACGGGATGGAGCATTTGACCCCGATGACCCAAAGCGACATTGCCGTGGCCCTTGGATTTCACGAAAGCACGATCAGCCGTGCGATTGCAGGTGTCAGCATTGATACGCCGCGCGGGGTGTTTTGGCTGCGCGCCTTGTTTGGCACCGCCTTAGGCGGCAACGATGGGCAATCTGCGGCGGCGATCCGCGCCAAGCTGCTGCGGTTGATCGCTGCCGAAAACCCAAGTCAGCCGCTTTCAGATCAAGCTTTGTCAGTTGCTTTGTCGGCAGATGCGGCACCATTGGCACGCCGCACTGTCGCAAAATACCGCGCGATGCTGCAAATTCCGCCCGCTCATAGCCGCAAACGCATCCTGCCCGCGCCCGACACTGCGAAATAGCGATTTTTTTGCCGCAGCTGGGCGGTTTTCGTCGCTCAAGGCACTGTTGGCCCGCAAGATTGGCCTTACATCGAGGCATGCCCCCAACTTTGGGCAAAGTTAAAGCATAGGCAAAGAATGGCGATTTTTCTGGGCGTCGATACGGGTGGCACTTATACGGATGCGGTTTTGCTGGACAGCGAGGCCGAGGTCGTTTTGGGCAGCGCAAAGTCCCTGACCACAAGGGGCGATCTGTCCCTTGGGATCGGCCGGGCGGTGGATGCTGCATTGGCGGCCGCCAAAATCACCCCCGATGCTGTGGCCATGGTCTCGCTTTCCACTACGTTGGCAACGAACGCGCTGGTAGAGGGTCAGGGCGGTCGGGTTGCGCTGGTGTTTATCGGCTTTGACGCCGGGGATCTGGTCCGTGGCGGGCTGACCGAAGCGTTGAACGGCGATCCGGTGATCATGTTGGCCGGGGGCCACGGCCATGCCGGCCAAGAAGCCGCAGCGCTGGATCTGGCATCATTGGAGACGGCTTTGGCAGGCGTCGAGGTGGTGGGCTTTGCCGTCGCTGCCCGTTTTGCGACTCGCAACCCAGCGCATGAGCTGGCCGCGCGCGATCTGATCCGCCGTGTTACGGGCCGTCCGGTGACCTGCAGCCACGAGCTTTCCGCCAACCTCAACGGCCCAAAACGCGCCTTGACGGCTGTGCTGAATGCGCGGTTGATCGGGATGATTGATCGTTTGGTTTCCGCTTGCGAAAGCCATCTTGTACTGCGCGGCATTACGGCCCCCTTGATGGTGGTGCGCGGCGATGGTGCGCTGATCTCTGCCGCGATTGTGCGCGAACGCCCGATCGAGACGATCCTGTCTGGCCCTGCCGCGTCGATTGTAGGCGCACGCTGGTTGACCGGGGCGCAAGACGCGCTGGTCTCGGATATTGGCGGGACGACCACCGATATTGCCCTGCTGCGCGGCGGGTTGCCAGAGATTGACCCGATGGGCGCAAGGGTTGGCGGCTTTCGCACCATGGTCGAGGCGGTGGCGATGCGCACCACGGGCCTTGGCGGTGATAGCGAGGCGCACCTGATCAATGCAGGGCTATCTGGCCATCTGTTTTTGGGCCCGCGCCGCCTGATCCCAGTTTCTCTTTTGGCGGTCGATCATGGCGCGATGGTCCATGCGGCTCTGGATAGCGCCTTGTCGGTGGACACGGTGGGCGAACATGACGGGCGGTTTGTGGTCCCTATGTCGAATGACGCGGCGGGGCTGAACACGCGCGAGGCAAACCTGCTGGCCCGTATCACCCGGCCAATGCCCTTGGCTATGGCCCTGACATCGCGGCTAGAGGCTGCCGCGATGGATAAGCTAGTGGCACGTGGCTTGGTGATGCTGTCAGGTGTTACACCTTCGGATGCCAGCCATGTGCTGGGTGGCTTGGCCGACTGGGACAAGGCGGCGTCGGAAAAGGCGCTGCGCCTTATGGCCCGCAGACGCAATGGCCGTGGCGAACGTTTTGCACCAGACGCCGCGACCTTGAGCCAAAAGATCGTTGATCAATTGACCGACCAAACCGCAACCTGCCTGCTAGAGGCAGCCTTTGGCGAAGATCCGGCCTTTGCCGGCGAAGACCCGGCCACCCTTGCCCGCCATTGCCTGCTGCTGGGCGGGCTGCGCCAGCATCGTGACACGATAGAGCTGTCGGCGCGTCTTGGCGTGCCCGTCATCGGGTTGGGGGCTTCGGCACCGTTCTATTATGGCGCGGTCGGCGCGCGGTTGGGCTCGGCGATGATCTTGCCGGAACATGCCGGTGTCGCCAATGCCATCGGTGCTGTGGTGGGTCAGGTCAGCCAGCGCGTCTCTGGCCTGATCTCAAGCCCCGGAGAAGGCCGTTTCACAGCACATTTCCCGCATGGGCTGGATGTATTTTCCAGCCGCGATGCCGCCTTTATGGCCATGGAGGCTTATCTGGTTACCGAGGCAAGTACCCGCGCGCGTCAAGCCGGGGCAGAAGACATCCACGTCACAACCCACCGTGACATACGCGAGGCCGCAGTCGAAGGCCGCGCGATGTTTGTCGAGGCCACGTTAAGCGCCACCGCAAGCGGCCGCCCCCGCATCGCACACGACCCAATCGCAGAATCGGATCAAGCGCCGTTGATTTCAGGAATCCGCTACGGTGCGGCGGGCTGACAAGCTTACGCATCAAAATCTTGCCGCCAAGCGAAGGCTATCCACTGTTTTGTCACGATTCACACTTGACGCTTGGCCACTGCCCGCATAACCACCGCGCTCAGTGGCAAGGTAGCTCAGCTGGTTAGAGCACACGACTCATAATCGTGGGGTCGGGGGTTCGAGTCCCCCCCTCGCCACCACTATATATCCGCAAGATACTGAAGCTAAATGATAAATTGGCGATGCCACCAAGTCATCCCGCCGATTTTTCCGCCGATGTGTTTTGATTAGCCTTATTTTGTTTCGCAGGCGCGCATTTTGCGTGCTGGCCACATTGAGAGGTTGCATCCATGAACGAAAGCAAGGCCAAGCCAGACCGCACATTTGACCCGCTGTCAGAGTATGGCAGCAGCG
>JBLIGH010000223.1:0-5883 GCA_047636855.1 Pseudorhodobacter sp. | reverse complement strand
CTTGCGCAGGCAGAGGGGCTGTTTTGAATGAAGCTGGTGGACCAATTTCCACATGAGGTAATCGAAAATCCCGATTTGGGCATCGTCTTGCCGGATGGTTGCCGTTTGTCGGCGCGAATCTGGCGGCCGAAAGGCACGGGCCCGGTGCCAGCCATTTTGGAATATATCCCCTACCGCAAGCGCGATGGCACGACCGCGCGGGACGAGCGGATGCACCCTTATTTTGCCGGTCACGGCTATGCCGCAGTGCGCGTTGATATGCGCGGCAATGGCGATAGTGATGGGCTGATGACCGATGAATATACCGCGCAGGAATTGCAAGATGCGGTCGATGTGATTGCTTGGCTTGCGGCACAGAACTGGTGCAACGGCGCCGTGGGTATGATGGGCAAAAGCTGGGGTGGCTTTAACTGTTTGCAAACTGCCGCCCTGCAACCGCCCGCTCTAAAAGCGGTGGTAACGGTCTGTTCCAGTGTCGACCGTTTTGCCGATGATATTCATTTCAAGGGCGGCTGTTTGTTGGGGGAAAATCTGGGTTGGGGCGCTGTGATGCTGTCTTACAGCTCGCGCCCGCCAGACCCGGCTTTGCGCGCTGATTGGCGCGCAGAATGGCTAAAGCGGCTAGAGGCACAACCCTTTTTGGCACCGCGCTGGGCGCGGCATCAGGCACGGGATGACTATTGGAAACGCGGCTCGATCTGCGAGGATTTTGCAGCCGTGAAAGCCCCGGTTCTAAGCTTTAGCGGCTGGGCTGACAATTATATGAACACCTCGGCCAAGCTGGTGGACAATCTGCCCGGTGCGAAAGCCATCATCGGGCCTTGGGTGCACCAATACCCGCATCAAGCGGTGCCGGGGCCACAGATCGGCTTTTTGCAACTGGCGCTGCGCTGGTGGGACCGCTGGCTGAAAGACGAGCTTAACGGGGCCGAGCATGACCCGGCCTATCGGTATTGGATGATGGACAGTGCGCCCCCCGACGCCTGCGCAATGACCCGCCCCGGTGCCTGGGGTGTCGAACAAGTCGACCGCGCTGCGCGTGTCGCAATGGAAGTGTTGCCTTTGACCCGTGCGGCAGGTGCCACAAGCGCTTTGGGCGGCGCTGGCGGTGCTTTGGGGCTGACAATCGCCAGCCCGCAACATCTGGGCCTGACCTCGGGCGAGTTTTTTCCCATGGGGCTGAGTGCCGAGATGGCAGGTGATCAACGCAGTGATGACGCGATGTCGCTTTGCTTTGATGGGACCGTGCTGGACCAGCCGCTGGCCTTGATGGGGGCCGCTGAATTGGCGCTTTCGCTGGCCAGCGATAAGCCGTTGGGCTTCATTGTGGCACGCCTTTGCGACGTGGCCCCGGATGGTGCATCAACCCGCATCGCACATGGCATGTTAAACCTGTGCCACCGTGACAGCGCCGAACATCCCAGTCAGATAGTGCCGGGACAAACCGTTGAGATCACAGTGGTTCTAGACCAAATGGCCTACCGGCTGGCCCCGGGTCACAGGCTGCGGCTGGCGCTGTCGAACAGCTATTGGCCGTTTGTCTGGCCCAGCCCAGAGGCTGCACAACTGACGCTGTTGCAGGGGGCTTTGACCTTGCCGGTACATTCCGGAATTGGGGCCGAAGATTGGCTGCCCCCACAGGCCGAGGCGGCACCAGAATGGCAACACCGCAAGCAAGGCCCGGCGCAATCCGTCCGCCGCACAGAGATTGACCTGATCACCGGCGAACGGGCGTTGGTGGTCGAACAGCAAACCGGGGCGCTGGAAAATCTGGATCATGGTCTGGTGACCGAAGAGCGGATGTCGGAACGCTGGTCTGTGCAGCCTGATGCACCCGAGACAGCCCGCGCCCGCCATGTTTGGGATCAACGCCTGTCGCGGGGCGATTGGACGGTGCGGACACGTGCCGAAACCAAGATGTGGGCCGATGGCCCTGATCTGGTGATGCGCGGCTGGCTCCGGGCCTGGGAAGGCGAAGATCTGGTGTTTGAACGTCGCTACGCCGAAACCGTGCCACGTCGCTTTGTCTAAAAAAAGGAAGAAATCTCAGGGCAAAAAGAGCAATAATTTCACAGTAACGTCAAAAGAAACGGTTGCTCGAAGAAGGATAACCGGGTTTATTGACTAAGAAGACAATAAAAAAACAGGCCCAAAAGGCCGCAGGGAGAAAAAAATGAAAGACGAACTTGCAAGATTGATTGACCAGATTGATGCGGCGCGCATCAACCGTCGTGGCTTTATGGGGGGCGCTGCTGCCGTCGGTGCATTTGCAGCCATGGGCACGGCACCCGCTTTTGCGGCCGCACATGCTGTGCCGAATAAAGGCGGGACCTTGAAGATTGGCTTGGGCGGTGGTGAAACAACCGATACGCTTGATCCGGCACTTTCTGACAGCCCGGTCCCGTTCTCGGTCATTCGTCAATGGGGTGACGCTCTTGTCGAGGTTTCCGCGACCGGCGATATCGAACCGCGCTTGGCCGAAAGCTATTCTCCGAACGCAGATGGCACAGTCTGGACATTCAACATCCGTCAGGGCGTTAAGTTCCACAACGGCGCTGACTTGACCGCCGAAGACGTCGCGCAGACCCTTCGCCGCCACTCGGATGAAAATTCGAAATCCGGCGCGCTGGGCATCATGAAGGGCATCACAGATATTGCTGTTGATGGGAATGCGGTTGTTCTGACGCTCGCTTCGGGGAACTCAGACCTGCCGTACCTGATTTCAGATTACCACCTGGTCATTCAGCCCAACGGTGGCTTTGATGACCCGAGTGCTGCAATTGGCACCGGCCCTTATAAATTGGCATCGGCAGAGGCCGGCGTGCGCTATGCCTTTACCAAAAACGCAGACGACTGGGACACCGCTCGGGGCCATTATGATGCGGTTGAAATCCTTGTTATCAACGACGCAACTGCGCGGACTTCGGCTTTGCAGTCGGGTCAGGTGCATCTGATCAACCGCATCGACCCAAAGGTCGCGAAATTGCTGGACCGGTCGACAAGCGTTGAGGTGAAAAACATTTCTGGTCGTGGCCATTATGTCTTTATCATGCGCACCGATACTACGCCGTTTGACAATAATGATCTGCGTCTGGCGCTGAAATATGCAGTCAACCGTCAAGAAATGGTGGACAAGATCCTTGATGGCTACGGTGGCTTGGGCAATGACAGCCCGATCAACGCGGCTTATCCGCTATTTGACGAAACCTTTGCACAGCGTGAATTCAGCATCGAAAAAGCCAAAGAACATTATGCAGCGTCTGGCCATGATGGCAGCCCGATTGAGTTGATCGTTGCTGACACAGCCTTTCCGGGTGCGGTGGATGCGGCGGCGTTGTTCCAGCAAACGGCAGAAGCTGCGGGCATTCCGTTGGTTATCAAGCGGGTGCCGGATGATGGCTACTGGTCAGACGTCTGGAACGTAATGCCGTTCTGCGCCAGCTATTGGGGCGGTCGCCCGGTCCAAGATCAGATGTGGACAACTGCGTATCTGTCCACCGCTGACTGGAACGATACTGCGTTCCGTCGTCCGGATGTGGATGCGCTGATTTTGTCTGCCCGCAGCGAAACCGATTTGGTCAAGCGTAAAGACCTGTATGCGCAGATCAACAAAATCGTGAACGAAGAGGGCGGCGTTATTTGCCCGATGTTCAATGACTTTATCGATGCTGTCAGCGACAAAGTTATGGGTTGGGAGCCAAATCCGAACGGCGAAATGGTAAACGGCTTTGCCTCGTCTAAGACCTGGTTCGCGTAACCGGATCATGCATCCGGTCATCACATTGGTTGCCCAGCGCTTAGCGCTGGGCCTGCTGCTGCTGCTGGCAGCCTCAATGCTAATCTTTGTTAGCATCCAGATTTTGCCTGGCGATGTGGCCCAAAGCATTCTGGGCCAATCAGCAACCCCGCAATCGCTGGCCAACCTGCGCGCTGAACTCGGGCTGAATGATCCGGCCTATGTTCGATATTTCAATTGGTTGGGCGGCATTTTGCAGGGCGATCTGGGCAAAGCCCTTACCAACGGGCAAGACATTGCCACGGCGATGGGCAAGCGGCTTGGCAATACGCTGTTTTTGGCCTCGGTTGCTGCATTGATTGCGGTTCCACTGGCGATTGGGCTTGGCCTGATTGCGGTGCGCTATCAAGGCCGCTGGCCGGACCGTGTCATATCGACCTTCACATTGGCCACGGTTTCCGTTCCTGAATTCCTGTTGGGCTATTTCGCCATCTATTTTCTATCGGTCAAATTTCGAATTTTCCCATCACTGGCAACGGTTTATGATGGCATGAGCTTGGGCGAAAAGCTTTACGCCGTCTCGTTGCCTGTCACGGTTCTGGTGCTTGTCGTGCTGGGCCATATGATGCGGATGACACGTGCGGCTATTTTGAACGTGATGCAATCGGCCTATGTCGAGACTGCCGAGCTTAAGGGCCTTCGGAAGTTTACCATCATTGCCCGCCATGCTTTTCCCAATGCGATTGCCCCTGTCGTCAACGTGGTGATGCTGAACCTCGCCTATCTGGTTGTCGGTGTTGTCGTGGTCGAGGTGGTCTTTGTCTATCCCGGCATGGGGCAGTATTTGGTGGACCATGTGGCCAAGCGTGATGTGCCAGTGGTGCAGGCTTGCGGGCTTGTGTTTGCGGCCATCTACATCGGGCTTAACCTTGTAGCGGACGTGGTCTCGATCTTGTCGAACCCGCGTTTGCGGCATCCAAAATAGGGGGGCTGAACGATGCGCATACCTTTAGCCGCTGCGATCGGCTTGTTTTTCACCGGGCTTTACTTTTTTGGCGCTATTTTTGCGGCTTGGATTTCGCCTTACGGCATGGCCGAAGTCGTGGGCGACAGCTGGGAACCATGGTCATCAGCCCATTGGCTGGGTACAGATTCCATTGGTCGTGACTTGCTGTCGCGGATGATTTGGGGCGGGCAAACCACGATATTCGTGGCCACTGCCGCCACCGCGCTGTCTTTCACCTTGGGTTCGGTTCTGGGCTTCTTTGCCGCTGTGAAAGGCGGTTGGGTGGACCAATTCCTCAGCCGGATGGTCGATTTGATGATGTCGATTCCGTCGCTGATTTCCGCGCTTGTGGTCTTGTCGGTGATGCCGGTGACGTTGCCGGTGCTGATCGTCGTGATGGGCGTTTTGGACGCCACGCGGGTGTTCCGCCTTAGCCGCGCCGTTGCGGTCGATATCACGGTGATGGACTACGTCGAGGCCGCGCGTTTGCGGGGTGAAAAACAGATCTGGATTATCTTCCGCGAGATTTTGCCAAACGCGTTGTCACCGCTGATCGCGGAAATGGGACTGCGGTTTATCTTTGCGGTTCTGTTCATCTCGACCCTGTCTTTCTTGGGTCTGGGGGTGCAACCACCGCTGGCGGATTGGGGCGGGATCGTGAAGGAAAATAAAGAGGGCATCGTCTACGGCATTCCTGCCGCTTTGATACCCGCCTTTGCAATCGCGACACTGGCAATCTCGGTCAATCTTGTGGCCGATTGGGTGCTGAACCGCACCACAAGCCTGAAAGGGGGCCGGGGATGAGCGATTTTCTGTTAGAAGTCAAAAACTTGAAGATCGAAGCCACGGCTTACCCACCGGGCGAGCCGCCGCGCGATATCACCATTGTTGAAGGCGTGTCCTTCACTTTGGAAAAGGGCAAGGTTCTGGGGCTGATCGGCGAAAGTGGGGCAGGCAAATCGACGATTGGCCTGTCCTCGATGGCTTACGGTCGTGGCGGTGTGCGCCTGACCGAGGGTGAAGTGCTGATCAATGGGCGCGATGTGTTGCAAGCGAATGCTTCGGGCTTGCGGGCTTTGCGCGGCCGGGAAGTTACCTATGTCGCACAATCCGCGGCCGCCGCCTTCAACCCCGCGAAAAA
>JBLIGH010000222.1:0-5883 GCA_047636855.1 Pseudorhodobacter sp. | reverse complement strand
TTCGCGCATTTTGGCGCAGCGCGGCGTTTATGAGGCTGTCAAAGCCCGCATGGCGGCCGCCTACCTTAAACTGACGGTAGGGCCAGCCGCCGCAGATCATGCCCTTGGCCCGCTGATTTCTGCGCGCCAAAAAGAGATTGTTCTGGGCTTTTTGGTCAAAGGCGCAGACCTCGTCATTGCAGCACAAGGGCAGATCGTGGCGGATGCACCCGCGCAGGGCCATTATGTCTGCCCGACCCTGTTTGCCGATGTGCCCCCGGATCACATCTTGGCACAGGACGAAATTTTTGGCCCCGTTCAAGTGCTTATCCCGTTCGATACCGAGGCCGATGCCCTACGCATCGCCAATGCGACGGCTTATGGGCTGGTCGCTGCAATTTGGACCCGCGATGGTGGGCGGCAAATGCGGTTGGCCAAAGCGCTGCACGCGGGGCAGGTCTTTGTCAATAATTACGGCGCGGGCGGTGGGGTGGAACTGCCCTTTGGCGGTGTCGGAAAATCCGGCCATGGGCGCGAAAAAGGCTTCGAGGCGCTTTATGGCTTTTCACAATTGAAAACGGTCGCAGCATGGCATGGGTAATAATATGAGACTTAAAGATAAAATCGCGATCGTCACCGGCGCAGGCTCGGGCTTTGGGGCTGGGATTGCGCGTAAATTCGCAGCCGAAGGGGCAATCGTCATCGTTGTTGATATCAATGGTGATGCCGCCAGCACAGTTGCGGGCGAAATTGGCGGCACGGCGCAGGTTTGCGATGTCAGCGACCGCGCGCAAATTCTGGCGCTGCACGATGCGGCGCTTGCCATTGGGCCGGTTGATATCATTGTCAATAATGCGGGCATCACCCATCTTCCGGCGCCCACCGAAGAGATCAGCGAAGATGATTTTGACCGGATCTACCGCGTTAATATGAAGTCGATCTATTTGATGACGCAGGCCTTTGTTCCCGATTTCAAACAGCGCAAATCGGGGGTTATCTTGAACATCGCCTCGACTGCAGGCGTCTCGCCCCGGCCTCGGCTTAGCTGGTACAATGCCTCCAAGGGTTGGGTTATTACGGCCACACGCGCCCTTGCGGTCGAGCTGGCCCCGATGGGTATCCGGGTCAATGCCCTGAACCCTGTTGCCGGTGAAACACCGCTTTTGAAATCCTTCATGGGCGAAGATACCCCCGAGATCCGGGCCAAGTTTTTGTCGACCATCCCCATGGGTCGTTTTTCAACGCCCGAGGATATGGGCAATGCCGCCTGCTTTTTATGCTCGGACGAGGCATCGATGATTACCGGGGTCGCGATGGAGGTTGATGGCGGGCGCTGCATCTAAGCGCTGCCTCAACTGCGAAACGGACCGCGTGACGATGCCGCGCGGTCCGCTTAATCTCAGCTGATCTTACCCGACCGCGATCACAAAAAGATCGTGATGATGGGGGGCCAGATCAGCAATACTGTCAGCGCGCACAGTTGCAACGCGATGAACGGCAGGAAGCCTCGGAAAATATCCGTCAATGAAATCTCGGGTGGGGCCACTGATTTTAAGTAGAAGGCTGCCGGACCAAAGGGCGGCGACAGAAAGCTGACCTGCATATTCATACAAAAGACCACACCGAACCAAATCGGAACATAGCGGGCATCGATGCTGCCAAAGACCCCTATTTCCTCGGCAGGCAGTCGGACCACGATGGGCAAAAAAACCGGCATGATCAGCAGCACAATACCGACCCAATCCATGAACATCCCCATGATCAGAAAGACGAACATCATCACAAGGATAATCCCCATCGTCGGCAAATCAGCGCCCAAGATCAGGTTAGCGACATACGTCGGCCCGCCGACCAAAGTATAGGCCGCAGCCAAGGCCGCAGCGCCGATGGTCACCCAGATGATCGTACCAGTCGAGCGTAAGGTGCGGATCAGACTGTCCCAGACAATGTCAAAAGTCATCTCGCGCCGTGCCAACCCCGTCAGGAAGACGGCGATGACCCCCATGCCAGCAGCTTCTGTAATGCCGGTGATCCCAAGATAGATCGAACCCAGAACCACGCCAATCACGACCGTCGGCGCAACCAGACCTTTGCCCATTTGCCAGCCTCGTTGCGTGCGCTCGCGGCCTACAACGAAGAAAATCAAAGCCAGCGCCAAGGCGAAGGTCCCGATGATCCAAGGGATATCGCTGACCATCCCCAAAAGGATCGGGTCTTGGCCCTCTCGAATTGCATTCTCGCCCGTTGCGGTGAAAAACAGCGCGCGGACCAGACCAAAACCCGCAATCCACAAGGTGAATTGTGCCATGAAACCCAAAAACATCATCTGCTTTTCGCGGCCTTCCGGCTCGCCTTCGATCCGCGGTGGCAAGGGGGCGAGGGAAGGGTTCATCCGGGTGCGGACCACGATGTAGATAATGAAGAACGAGGCCAGCATGAAGCCGGGCAGGAAAGACGCGGTGAACAGCGCCTTGATCGAGGTTTCGGTGACAAGGCCGTAGAAAATCAACACAATCGACCGCGGGATCATTGTGCCAAGCGACCCAGAGGCACAGATCGTGCCAACGGCCAGATTGCGGTCATAGCCCAAGCGCAACATCTGTGGCAGTGCGATCAGGCCCAACAGCACAACCTCGCCGCCGATAATCCCAGACATCGCCGCCATAATAACCGCCATGAACGAGGTCACAATCGCGATGCCGCCACGGGTCCGGTTTAGCCAGACATTCAGCGATGAATACATGTCCCGCGCGATGCCGGATCGTTCCAACAGGGCGGCCATAAAGATGAACAAGGGCACTGATATCAGGACGTAATTCGTCATCTGCCGGTAAACCGCCTGCCCCAAAACCGACATCGGCCCGCGCCCGAAATCCCCAAACAACAGCGACAATTTGAACTTCAGCATCAAGGTGACGACCGCAAGGAAAGCCGATGCAAAACCAAGCGGCATGCCGATGGCCAGCAAGGCGAACATGCCCAGCAAAATAATCAGGCTGAGTGTACCAATATCGACCATGATTATTTTTCCTCAAGCGTGCGGCGAATATTTTCGATCTCGACTTCATCCACTTCGGAGGAACTCGCGTGACTTTCCGGCTCTTTGTTCCAATCGGCGATCAGGTTGGACACTGCCTGAAGGCAGACCAGTAAGACGATGAACAACAAGGCTGGCTTGACGGTTCCGGGCAACGGCGGGTCCCACGCCGTGCCAAACGTCTCCATCCGGAGCCACCGATTTTCGGCATCGGTATAGCCCCCCCAGATCAACGCGAAGGTGAAGAAAACAATCAGCGAAACAGAAATTGTATCAGATGTTTTTTTCATCCAACGCGGCATCATGTCATAGATGATATAAATCCGAATATGGCTGCGTTGCTGCATGGCATATAGCCCGGACAGCAGGAAAACAAATGAGGCAATCCAAAGGGATAGCTCGTTGGCCCACAGTGTAGGGCGTGAAAAAACATAGCGTGAGATCACTTCGTAGAGCATCACCAAAACGATGAACGCGACCATGATCATCGCAAGTCGGCCCAGAATGACGGCGATCAGGTCGAAGGCCCCGCTTGGGGGCGACTCAATTCCGCCTTTGGTATCCGACAAGAACACGGACGCCAGAAAAAGCGCACCGCTGAAGAAGAAAAGCGTCACTTGAACAAGAGGGCGACCAGCAGGTCGGATCATCTCGAACATGGCATAGGCGTCTTCGGTAAAAATGGCCTGAAAGATCAGCAAGACATAGAGCAACAGAGTGATGCCTATAAAGGCAATCATCGCCTTTTTGACGGGCGAGCGCATAGGCCCCAGCCATAAGGAATTCGGGTTCATATCAGGGATCCTCACGCGCGTTGCCGCGGCTCTGACTGTGTTAAGTTACGGGCCCCTGTCGCGGGGCCCGTTTGGATGTGTCAGATTATCAAAAGGGTTGGATCAACCACCCAAAAGACCAAGCTGGCCAAGATAGGCCTTGTGGCTTTTCAAAAGGGCTGCGGCCTCTGGGCTGCGTGTGCCCCAATCTTCCCAGACAGTTTGTGCACCTTTACGGAATGCAGCGCGGTCTGCAGCGGACCAGTCATACAGCGTGACCCCGGACGCGGCCAAAGTGGCGGCGGCCTCGGCATTGTTTTTCTCGTTGGCAAGTGCCACGTGGAAAGACAGTTTCTGCCAAGCGGTGTCGATGGTCCGACGCTGCCCTTCTGTCAGGCCATCCCAGACGGTCTTGTTGCAGGCCAAGTGGTCAGATGGCATGGAATGGAAGCCTGGATAGGTTGCATGCTTCACGATGTCATAGATGCCCAGACCCACATTGTTTGCCAGACCCGAAGCATCTGCGCCGTCAATGATGCCGGTTTCCAACGCGGTAAAGATCTCGGTGAAGTCCATCACGATGGGCGAAGCGCCCAGTTGTTGGAAAATCTCGGTTTCCATGCCGGGTGGCGAGCGGAATTTCCAACCTTTCAAATCAGCAGGCCCTGCGAGTGGCTGGGACGAAGACAGCGATTCCTGGCCATAGATCGACCAACCGACCAGCTGCATGCCTTGCGCGTTGTAAAGGGATTGAGCCGCGTCATAGCCGCCACCGTAGTAAAGCCAGCTGTATTGCTGCCAAGGCGTGTCATAGCCGCCCATAATGTCGCCAACAAATTGGAAAGCCGGGTTTTTACCGGTCTGATACGCACCACCGGTTGCGTCACAGTCCAAAATGCCATTGATCGCGGCATCAAATGTTTCAACTGTCGCCACAACCGAAGAAGAGTAGAACATTTCGATCGTGATTGCGCCTTCCGACATGGTCTGGACGTCGTCAATCCACTGGGCCAAAAGCTTGCCAGATGGATGCTCGGACGCATAGTGGGTCTGAATACGCAGCGTAACATCTTGCGCAAGGGCCGGTGCGGCCACTGCCGTCGCAGCGACTGCGGACAACAAGAGTGATTTCAATTTCATTTCTTCATCCTCCCTTGGCGATCTTTTTTGACCACCTTTTCAATTCTTCGCGCCCCTCCTCGAGCACGAGAATAAATGGTATACCATTTATCAATGTGATCTTAACAAGTTAAACCTCGACAATCAATAATTTTTTGGTATACCAAAATGGTATTTAGGTGCTGATTAACCCGGCACTCGCATCAAAAAGGGACGGAATTTCTGGAGATGCCCGAGAAGAACCTTGCCGAGAATATCGCAAGCCAACTGCGTCGCGATATCCTGCGCGGAAAGCTGTTGCCGGGGGCCTCGATCAAGGAACGCGACAATGCCGCAGAGATGGGTGTCAGCCGCACCCCCTTACGTGAAGCGACCCGTATTTTGGCGCAAGAAGGTTTGGTGGACCTGCGGCCCGCCCGCAGCCCGATTGTGGCGATACCTTCGGTCAAACAAGTCTCGGACGATGTCGAGGTTTTGTTGGCGCTGGAAGTTCTGGCCGCCGAACTGGCTTGCGAACGCGCATCCGTCGAAGACATCGCCACGATTGCCACCATTCAAGACGAAATTGAACAGCGCTTTGGCAAGATCGACCCGCTTGATCTGTTCGAGCTTGATATGAGCTTTCACATCGCGATTGCGCGGGCGGCCCAGAACCTTCCTTTGGCGGAAATTCATCGGACCTTTTTGATGCGGCTGTGGCGCGGGCGCTATCTGGCGTCAATCAAACGTCAAAACCTTGAACGGGTGGTTCGCCACCATACCGAGATCGTCAACGCCCTACGCGACCGCGATCCCGTGGCTATTCGCTCCACAATCCTGCACCATTTGGGTCATCTGCGCAGCAATGTAGTGGCTGAGGTCCACCAGCAAACCGAAGCGTACTTGAAAAGCAAGGACGCGAGCGACGGCGCGTTGATCGATTAAGGCCGCGCCGTCGCGCGATCACATTACCGCGCCAATTTGCCATGGCACAAA
>JBLIGH010000221.1:0-5888 GCA_047636855.1 Pseudorhodobacter sp. | reverse complement strand
AAATCGTATGCCCGTAAGGGCGGCGAGGCCTTTGAGCCGGTCGATGCCCGGTCCTGTCTGTCGAGCGCTTTGTCGATGATGGAACCGCAACTGAAGGTGCGCGTCGTCCAAATCACCCGCAGCGTGCCGCGCAATCCTGTCATGGTCATGGCCGACCGTATCCGGCTAGAGCAGGTCATCATCAACCTGCTGCGCAATGCCTTGGATGCAACCAAAGACGTGGCAGAGCCCCGGATTGACCTGTCGATTGTCGACGATCAGACCGTACGGCTGACCGTGCGCGACAATGGGCATGGGATTACCGAAATCGAAAGCCTTTTTGAACCGTTTTACACGACCAAAAAACCAGGAGAGGGCGTTGGCCTTGGCCTTGCGATCTCTCATGGTATCGTCGCCGATCTTGGTGGGCGCTTGACGGCCCGTAATGGGGAACAGGGGGGGGCTGTATTCGAAGTGCTGCTCCCTATATTGAGAACACAACAGGCAGCAGCGGAGTAAACAGATATGGCGCGGGCAATGAAAGTCGCGATCGTCGATGACGAAGCCGATATGCGGCAGTCGATCAGCCAATGGCTGGCACTGTCGGGGTTTGAAACCGAAACCTATGCAAGTGCCGAAGAGGCGCTGAAGGGCATCGGGGCCGAGTTCCCAGGTGTTGTTGTGTCCGATATAAAAATGCCGGGCATGGATGGCATGTCCTTCCTGAAGCGTTTGATGAGCCTGGATAGTGGCCTGCCGGTGATCATGATTACCGGTCACGGCGATGTGCCTATGGCGGTCGAGGCCATGCGCGTTGGGGCCTATGACTTTCTGGAAAAACCGTTCAACCCAGACCGCATGACCGAGCTGACCAAGAAGGCCACGCAGACCCGCCGGATGACATTGGACAATCGTGCCTTGCGGCGCGAATTGTCGGATGGCACGGTTTTGATGAAAAAGCTGATCGGGTCATCTGCCGAGATGGAGCGGCTGCGCGAAGACATCCTTGATCTGGGCCAAGCCGATAGCCATGTGCTGATCGACGGCGAAACCGGAACCGGCAAGACGCTTGTGGCCCATGCGCTGCATGCTGTAGGGCCGCGCGCCAGCAAAAAATTCATCACGATCTCTTGTGCGGCTTGGTCTGAAGACCAGCTTTCGGCACGTCTGTTCGGTCCTTGTGAAGAAGGCGGTATTCCGATGATTGAGGAAGCCCGTGGCGGCACCTTATGTCTGGAAGATATCGAAAGCCTCAGCCATGGACTGCAATCGCGGATGCTGACGCTGATCAACGAACAAAGCATGCCGCCAGAAACGCGGATCATTGCGATCTGCAACGAACACGTGCCGGATAAAACACTGGAAGATATCTTGCGGCCTGACTTGTTTTATCGCTTGGGGGCAATGACGATTGTTTGCCCGCCGCTGCGGGCACGGGGCGAGGATATCTTGACGCTCTTTACACGGATGTCAGAACAGTTTGCCGAAGAATACGGCTGTGACGCACCCCAAGTTGCGGCCCAAGAAGCGGCACAATTGCTACAAGCGCCTTGGCCCGGAAACGTGCGCCAATTGGTGAATATTGCCGAGCGCGCAGTGCTGCAAAACCGCCGTGGAACAGGCTCTATCGCCTCGTTGTTGATGGCCGATAATGAGGCAACAGGCCCGGCGCTGACCACCGAAGGCAAACCGCTGAAAGATTATGTCGAAGCTTTTGAGCGTATGCTGATCGACAACACGATGCGTCGCCACAAAGGCTCCATCGTTGCGGTGATGGAAGAACTCTGCCTGCCGCGCCGCACCTTGAATGAGAAAATGGCCAAATACAGCCTGTCTCGCGCTGATTACGTCTGACTTACCAAAAGGAGCGCCTGCGGCGCATTGCTTTTTTCCTCGGGTTTTTGCCTTCGGCAACACCCTCAGGCGCGCGTGGCACCGGGATGTTGAGACTGAAACGTACGGCTGGCTTTGATGTCTTTTCGGATCAAACATCCTTGAGGCGGGGCCTGAATGGCGCAAGGGGGGCAAGGTAGCCCCCCTTTGCTTTTGCTGGGCCTGAGAGGTCAGCCGATTAAAAGTTAGCCACGCATTCTTGTTCCGTCCGCATCAAACAGCGGCGTGGTGACAAGCCGGGCAGGGCGCCGTTCGCCCAAGATCTCGATCTCGACCGACAGCCCGTCTTGCGCCTGTGCGGCGGGTATCAAACCCAATGCGATCGATTTTCCCGAAAAATGTGAAAAACCGCCGCTGGTGCAGAAACCGATAACGTCGCCGTTCAGCCAGATAGGTTCCCAAGCCACAACATCAGCGCCATCTGCATCGACTTCGAAGGCGCAAAGCTTACGATTTGCACCCGCGGTTTTCTCTGCCATCGCAGGCACCTTACCGATCCAAGCCGCCTCTTTGTTCCAGCGAATGAAGCGGTCCAAACCGGTCTCGCAGGGGGTGTAATCGGGGCTGTATTCGCGCCCCCAAGACCCGAAGAATTTGTCCAACCGCAAGCTCATCATGGCGCGCATCCCAAAGGGGCGCAGGCCAAGATCTTGCCCGGCATCCCAAAGCGTTTGCCACAATTGCCGCACCGACATATGGTCGGTGTAAATCTCGTATCCCAGATCCCCGGTATAACTGACGCGCTGCACCACGCATTTGGCCATACCAACGGTGATCTGCTTTACATCCATGAATTTGAACGCCGCCGCCGAGACGTCGGCCCGGGTCACCCGTTCCAGCAAAGCCCGCGCATTGGGGCCGGCAATTTGAAAGCCGCCGCGCGCGTCCGAGATGTTTTCAACGCAGACCCCGTCTTGCATATGCTGCTCGAACCAGCGGCCATGCCAGCCTTGCCCGCCGTAGCTTGCGGTCAATTGGAATTCGGTTTCCGACAGGCAGGAAACGGTGAAATCGCCAATAATCTTGCCGCTTTCCGCCAGCATCGGTGTCAGGCTTAACCGCCCCGGTTTTGGGATCAAACCGGCCATGATCCGATCGAGCCACGCCCGGGCATTGGGGCCTGTGACCCGATATTTACCAAAGTTCTGAACCTCATTTATGCCAACGCCGTTGCGCACGGCCAAGACTTCTTGACGGGTCGCCTCCCAGGCATTCGAGCGTCTGAATGACGGCTCTTCATAGCGAGGCTCGCCGGGAAGGGCGTGATAATTCACCACCTCCAGGCCATATTGCGCGCCCCAAACCGCGTTCATCTTGTCGAAAATATCATACATCGGCGTGGTGCGGAATGGCCGTGCTGCGGGGCGTTCCTCGTTTGGATAGCTGACCGAAAAGCGCATCTGGTAGTTTTCGATCACTTTCGGCACCGTGTAACCCGGCGTCGTCCAATTGCCGAAACGCGCCACATCAAAGCCGCGTGGGTCGCGTTCGACCTCGCCCTCAATCATCCATTGCGCCAGCGCCAGCCCCATCCCGCCGCCTTGACTGAAGCCCGCCATCACGGCGCAAGCAGACCAGTAATTGCGCAGGCCCGGCACAGGGCCCATCAGCGGATTGCCGTCCGGGGCAAAGGTGAATGGCCCATGGATAACCCGCTTGACGCCAGAGCGTTCGAGCACCGGAAAACGGCGATAAGCGAAATTAACCGAATCTTCGATCTTGTCGAATTGCTCGTTCAAAAGCTCATGGCCAAACTCCCATGGCGTGCCGTCAATCGACCACGGCTCGCAGGGTTTTTCGTAAAACCCGATGCAAAGCCCGCGACCTTCCTGACGCAAATAGCTTTCGCCGCCCGGGTCCATAATATGCGGAAATTCACGGCCCGATTTCAAGATATCGACGATTTCAGGGATATCATCAGTCACCAGATACTGATGCGCCATCGGCAAAAGCGGCAGGTAAACCCCGGCCATAGCGCCGATTTCGCGTGCCCAAAGCCCGCCTGCATTGACCAGATGCTCGCAATAAACCGTGCCTTTTTCGGTGACCACTTCCCAACCGTCTTTGGTCGGATTGGTCTCTAGGACCCGGTTGTGCAAAACGATTTCCGCACCGCCCATCCGTGCCGCTTTGGCATAAGCGTGGGTGGTGCCAGACGGGTCCAAATGCCCATCCAGCGGATCATAAAGTGCGCCAACAATCCCTTCAAGATTGACCATCCCATCGGTGAACTTGTCGATCTCGGCGGGGCTCAAAATTTCGGTTTCCAAGCCCATATAGCGATGCTTAGCCCGCTCTGCCTTCAACATCTCGAACCGCGCCTGATTATCGGCCAGCGTGATGCCACCAACATGATGCAGGCCGCAAGACATGCCGGTGATCGCCTCCAACTCTTTGTAAAGCCGGATGGTATAGCCTTGCAGCGCGGCCATATTGGTGTCGCCGTTCAGCGTGTGAAACCCACCCGCCGCATGCCAGGTCGAGCCCGAGGTTAGCTCTGACCGCTCGATCAGCATCACATCTGACCAGCCGAGTTTTGTCAGGTGGTACAAAACCGAGCAGCCAACAACACCGCCCCCGATTACAACAACGCGGCAATGCGACTTCATCGAACTCTCCTAGTTTGCTTTGTTCAAATCTCCTGTCGGGCCAAGAATTACGCAAGTACAGTTGCGACAAAATATGTCGCAAGAAACAACTCACCCCATATTTTTGGTAAAAATTCTCCGGGCGCGCCCGCCAGAATGGCACGGGGGGTCATAAAGCCCCCCCTCCCTCAAGTCTTCAAAAGCAGGACCCTATTTTTCGGGGATCAAGCCGCGAGGGTTAAAGCGCAACACCAAAAGCAAGATCACGCCCAAAGACAGCAGGCGCATATGGGGGGCTGCGTCCACCAGATGCGTCTTGAACGCGCCCTCGGCCAGCCCAGCAGTCACATAGCCCATCAGCCCCGGCCCGATGCTTTCCACAATCAGCCAAAGCCACCCGATCAGCAGCCCCCCCAGAACCGAGCCCCAATTGTTGCCCGAACCGCCGACAATCACCATCACCCAAATCAGGAAGGTAAAGCGCAGCGGGTTATAGGTGCCGGGGGTGAACTGCGTGTCCATCGAGGTCATCATAGCACCCGCAACCCCCACCACGGCAGAGCCCAGAACAAAGATTTGCAGATGGCGGCGGGTTACATCCTTGCCCATCGCCTCGGCTGCGACCTCGTTGTCGCGGATCGAGCGCATCATCCGGCCCCAAGGGCTGTTGATCGCGCGCTCCGAGAACCAGATTACCAACAACAAAACCGACGTGAACAGACCCGCATAAAGCAGCTTTACCAGCACCGAAGACGTGGTCACCGGGTCAAAACCCCAGTTCGCGGCCATGTCCAGAAACTGCACATTTTGCTGCAAATCAACCTCGTAAGGCACCGGCCAAGGGCGCGGCAGGCTGATGATGTTTTTCACACCGCGCGCCAGCCAATCCTCGTTTTTCAGCACAATAATGACGATCTCGGCAATTCCAAGCGTGGCAATCGCCAGATAATCCGAGCGCAACCCGAGCGAGATTTTCCCAATTGCCCAGGCTGCCGCAGCCGCCAAAAGCCCCCCAATCGGCCAAGCAACCAAGGCGGGTAGGCCAAGGCCACCGATATTGCCCGCCGTGGCGGGGTTGAACGCCTCAACCGCTTCAACCGAGGGGTCCAGCAATGCCCGGTATATAAAGAACCCAACCACAAGCAGCGCCATGACCGCCAGATTTCGATTTCGCCCCTTTGGCATGCGCTTATACAATATAACCGCCGCTGTAATGGTCGCAGCCCCCATAGCCAGTGCGACCAAGATGCCGATACCGCCGGCAGACCAGCCTTCTGGCACGGGTTCGGCCGATACCAACACAACAGCCAAGCCGCCCAAAGCGACGAAGCCCATGATCCCAGTGTTGAACAGGCCCGCAAAGCCCCATTGCATATTCACGCCCAAAGCCATGATCGCCGAAAGCAGCCCCAGATTGAGAATAGAAAG
>JBLIGH010000220.1:0-5897 GCA_047636855.1 Pseudorhodobacter sp. | reverse complement strand
TGTGTGGTGCTGTCATGGCCCGCAGGCCTTTGGCATGAATTTGTGCGTAAATATGATGGTTTTGGCGCTGAAGGCAGCAAAATCGTTGGCCGCCGGGTGTCCGAGATGCATGACCGCATCGTCGAGATGGCGACCCAACAAGTCGAACAGCGTATCGCCAATGCCATTTTGCGCCTGATCCATCAAAGTGGGCGCAAAACGGACCAAGGGATCGAGATTGCATTTCCCATCACACGGCAAGATATATCCGAGATGACAGGCACAACCCTGTTCACTGTCAGTCGCTTACTAAGCGCATGGGAAAAGAAAGGGCTTGTCAAAAGCGAGCGACGTAAGATCATCGTCACCGATCCGCACCAGCTGGTCGTGATCAGCGCGGGGCAGACCCAAGGCTGATAGCCTTTTCCAACGCCTGAATAAACGCGGCTTCATCCACGCCATGTTCAGCGCAAGCATCGATAATGGTGTGGAACGGCCCTATCATGCAGCCAACACACAGCATTTTATACCGCAGGAAAACTGCAATCGTCTCGGGGCGCTGCGCGATAAATTCAGACAACGGCCTGTCTAAGTCGATTGAAGATTTGGGGCCCGGCATCGCTTTCTCCTGAAGGCATCCGGGCACGCTAGGCTGACCAATTCCTTCAAACGTTGATCTAGCGCAAACTTGGCATGCGCTGTCCGTTGTATCCATCAGGCACACACAGGACCCCAAAAGGAGGCCGCGGGATGGCAGAGTTCCTTACCAAATCAAGGGCGCGCAATATTTTCTACGGGGGGTCTTTATTCTTCGTGGTGGTGTTCATCGCCCTGACCGTTCAATCACACCGCTACGTGGTGGCAACCTCAACCGCCGGAATGGCACTGAGCGAAGACGTCGCTTTGGGCAAGCACGTGTGGGAGCGGCACAGCTGTATCAACTGTCACACAATCCACGGCGAAGGGGCCTATTTCGCGCCTGAACTTGGCAACGTGACAACCCGCTGGGGCGTTCAAGATGATCCTGAAGGGGCCTTCGAGATCCTCAAAGGCTGGATGGACGCCCAACCCAGCGGGATCGAAGGGCGGCGCCAGATGCCGCATTTTGAGATCACCGACGAAGAAATGCGCGGCCTCGCAGAGTTTCTGCGTTGGGCAGATCAGACTGACACACAGGGCTGGCCGCCCAATGATGCCGGGTAAGGAAAAGCACCATGAAATATCAATCCCAAAAAGTAGCCCTTGCCTATTTCGCCTGCGCGATGGCCCTATTCGGCATTCAGGTCTTGGGCGGACTTCTGGCGGGCTGGATCTATGTCTCGCCCAATTTTCTGTCCGAACTTTTGCCCTTCAACATCATCCGCATGATCCACACCAACGCCCTGATCGTCTGGCTGCTGCTGGGTTTTTTCGGCGCGGCCTATTTTCTGGTGCCGGAAGAAAGCGAGCGCGAGATCTACTCGGTCAAACTCGCCTATCTGCAACTGGTGATCTTGATGGTCGGCACGTTGGGCGCTGTCGGCAGCTACCTTGTCGGCATTCACGGCGGGCGCGAGTTTCTGGAACAACCTTTGTGGGTCAAGTTCGGCATCTTGGTTGCTGCGTTGATCTTTCTATTTAACATTTCAATGACCGTGCTTGCGGGCAAGAAAACCGCGATCACCAATGTGCTTTTGATGGGTCTGTGGTTGCTGTCGCTGCTTTGGATTTTTGCCTTCATCAACCCAGATAACCTGTCGCTGGACAAGATGTACTGGTGGTTCGTGGTGCATCTGTGGGTCGAGGCAACATGGGAACTGGTCATGGCCGCGATCCTCGCCTTCATCTTACTTAAACTCACGGGCGTGGACCGCGAAGTGGTGGAGAAATGGCTTTATGTCATCGTTGCCACGGCGCTTTTCTCTGGCATTCTTGGCACCGGGCACCATTTTTACTGGATCGGCTTGCCGGGCTATTGGCAGTGGGTCGGCTCGATCTTTTCGACCTTCGAGGTGATCCCGTTCTTCTTGATGATGTCCTTTGCCTTCATCATGGTCTGGAAGGGGCGACGCAATCACCCCAACAAGGCGGCCCTGCTGTGGTCGCTCGGGTCTAGCACGGTTGCCTTCTTTGGCGCGGGTGTCTGGGGTTTCTTGCACACGCTGCACGGCGTCAACTTTTACAGCCATGGCACACAAATCACCGCAGCCCACGGGCATCTGTCGTTCTACGGCGCCTATGTCGCGATGAACTTGGCGATCATCACCTATGCAATGCCGCTGTTGCGGGGGCGCGCGCCCTATAATCAGGTGCTGAACATGGTCAGCTTTTGGCTGATGACTGGCGGCATGGCGTTTATGACGATCGTGCTGACATTCGCAGGCACCATCCAGACCCATATGCAGCGGGTCGTGGGCGAGTATTACATGGATGTGCAAGACAGCCTTTCGCTTTTCTACATCATGCGATTTGGTGCAGGTATTGCTGTCGCGGCGGGGGCGCTGTTGTTCATCTACAGCCAGTTTGTGGTCCGCAAACATGAGGTAATAGCACCCGGTGCCGCCAACCCTGTGGCGGGGGAATGAACATGAACGCGGTCGCGGGCATCCACATTCCAACCTATTACCCCACTGGCCAGGAATGCGCGCTGTTTGAGACAGCCTATAACAACGGTTTGCCCCTTCTTTTGAAGGGGCCGACCGGCTGCGGTAAAACCCGTTTTGTCGAACATATGGCAGCCCGTCTTGGTCGCCCGCTTTACACTGTGGCCTGCCATGACGACCTGTCCGCCTCGGACCTGATCGGGCGCTATCTGTTGCGCGGCGGCGAAACCGAATGGGTGGACGGACCGCTGACCCGGGCAGTGCGCGAGGGGGCTATTTGTTACCTTGATGAGGTGGTGGAAGCCCGCAAAGACGTCACCGTGGTCCTGCACCCGCTGACCGACAACCGCCGCACCTTAATGATTGACCGCACAGGCGAGGAACTGGCCGCACCAAAGTCGTTCATGCTGGTGGCCAGCTATAACCCCGGCTACCAAAACGTGTTGAAACGGATGAAGCCGTCAACCCGCCAGCGGTTCTTGTCGATTACATTTAACTTCCCCGACCTCAAGACAGAGATCGCCGTGATCGCCCATGAAAGCGGCCTGGAAGCCGAGCGCATTGCCCCTCTTGTACGGCTCGGCGGTCATATCCGTGCGTTGTCCGGCATGGATCTTGAGGAAGGCGTGTCGACCCGCCTGTTGATCTATGCGGCGACTTTAATCAAAGACGGCATGAGCATCGAAAAGGCATTGCAGGCAGCTGTCATTGAACCGCTGACAGATGACGCCGACGTCCAAATCGCCCTGCGCGATTTGGTTGCCACGATCTACGGTTAGGATCATGGTATTTGACCCCCTGTCCTTGATGGAGCCGGAAGAAACCGTCGGAAACTTGTGGCACAATATGGCCAATGGTATCGGCGCGCAGGTGACATATCCGGGTGCTGCTGTGACGCTGGCCAAGGTGCGGCCCAGCCTGACGATGCTGTTTCGCGCATTGGGTGGACCCGCTGGCGTCGAATTGGTCGAGGCCCCCACGACGGCCTCATGCCACCGGATGCCGATGCAACGCAAGCTGGGGGCAGCGCATGAAAAAGAGCAATCTGCGCAATATGATGGCGAGCGGCTGCGCCTTCCGCCGGAAATGTCCATCTTCGCCGACCCAGCCCTGAACCGCGCGGCCTATCTGTGGCTGACGGGTTTGGCCGCATTGTCCGATCCGGTGGTCTTTCCCAAAGCGGGTGCCGACCAAGCTTCAGACTGGCTCCAAATTCGACTGAATGCCGCTGCGACTGACCGCGCATTTGCTGCCTGTCCCGGTCTGCGGCTTGCCTACCGGGCCATGTGTGCGGCTTCCCTTACCCGCCGTCCAAGCCATCCTTTGCCAGAAGCCGAGGCCGCAGTCGAACAGGCCATCCGGGATCAGCTCAGCGGAACAAACCCCGCCAAACCCCTGCAGTCAGAGCGACGCGGCTATATGCCCTTTGCCCCTGTTCCAATTTGGTTGGTGTTTGCGCAGCCGGGGCTAGGCGCGCCTGCGGCCGACTCTGCGACCGAGGCAAACGCGCCACCTGCTACAGCCACGGTCGCGACATGCAAAATGGGGTTACGCAAAGATGCCTCAGAGGCGGACCGCAAAGACAGCTTCATCATGCATCGGTTCGAATCCATCCTGTCTTGGGTGGAAAGCATGAACATCAATCGCAGCGTCGATGATGATGACGACGAAAACGCCGCGAAAGCTGCCGAGGATCAGGACAATATCACCCTGTCCAAGAACAGCCGTCGCACCGCAACGCGTCTGCGATTGCACCTTGATCTATCGCCCGCTGATGCGGACCATGAACGGCTGGCGGGTACGTTCACCTACCCCGAGTGGAACCACCGCGCCCGCGCCTATATGCCAGATCATTGTCGTGTGCTTGAGGCCCCGGCCCATCAAAGCGACGGCGATGCCTTCGTGCCAAACCCCAAGCGCATGGCCGCCGTACGCCGCCAGTTTGAGGCGCTGCATCCGCGCCGTGTCATCCGCCCGCGCCAGCTTGATGGATCCGAGCTTGATCTGGATGCCGTGATCGCCGCCCGTGTCGCCTTGGCGGCCACTGGTCAGGGCAGTGATCGCATCTACCAAGACGCCCGCCAGATCGAGCGGGATCTGTCTGTGGCGTTCCTGCTGGACACCTCACGCTCGACCGAAGCAGCCGTTGGCGACACCTGCGTCATCGACGTTGCCCGCGATGCGCTTTGCGCCTTGGCTGGCGGCATTGATGCTGTGGGCGACCGTTTTGGCATCTGGGGGTTTTCGTCCTTGCGCCGCGACCGGGTGTTTGTGACCCGCGCCAAGGGTTTTGACACGCCCTATAGCGCACAAGTCACGAATGACATCTGCGCGCTGCGCCCCGGTCATTACACTCGGCTGGGCGCTGCTATTCGCCATGTCAGCGCGCAACTGGCCAAGGAGCCCGCAACCCGCAAATTGCTAATCGTGTTGACGGATGGCAAGCCCAACGACCTTGACCACTATGATGGCCAACACGGCATCGAAGACAGTCACATGGCGTTGCGCGAAGCCCGCAGGGCCGGGCATCATGCCCATGGTATCGTGGTGGATGAGGACGGCCAAGACTGGTTCGCCCGCATCTTTGGGCGTGGTGGATTTACGCTGCTGCCACAACCCGACCGCCTTATCCGGGCACTGCCCGAGATTTACCGTTCCCTGACACAAGAGACCTGATCCATGCAAAAACTGTCAATAATCCTTGCCCTTTTGTTGCCCTCTACGGCGTTGGCTGATGCCTTCGATCGCCCGATACCACAAGCACAGTCCGCAACCGCCGAACTGTTGTTTTTTGTGGCCTCGCTCGCGTTGATCGCCGCGTTGGTGGCCGTTCACATGCTGGTGCGGAGACGGTAGTGCGACAAGGCTGGTCCCACCAAAAGATCGCATTGGTCCTGTTCCCGTTTGGCGCAGCGGCGATGGCCGTCAACATTTTTTTCGCATCGCTCATCGGATCATGGGTCGGCTTGCCGGTCTTGTCTGCTGCGGTTTGCGTCTCGATGGGTTGTATCGTCGGTGCCCCCGCAACATGGTTCTTTGCCCGTCATATTCGAAAACTGATGGATCAGGCTGATGAAAATAACTGAGTGGCGAACGCCTAATATACGGGCGTTGTTGCATAGATTGCCAGTCAACTGATACCAGAGGTTTTTACCACCAGCCCGGATGTCCTCGCGGCCCCATAAGTTCAATTCCACCCGACGGCATAAGGTTTCGAAGACGCAGTGTAGAGTGTCTTTGATGGCTATCTCCCAGACCTCTTGGGCGGGCAAATCATCGTCGTGGGTTCACTGGACCGTCTTCATATGATCCCTCTCTACCGCGTGCCGACAAAAG
>JBLIGH010000219.1:0-5912 GCA_047636855.1 Pseudorhodobacter sp. | reverse complement strand
TTATCGCCGGGTAGCCGAGGTGCATTTCGAGGCAGGTTATGTGCCAGCAGACCAGGATATTGATGAATTTGCCCGCGCCTTGCGTGTGATTGGCGAGCCAATTTTCGGCATGGATGCCAGCCGGATTTCGATGGCACGGTTGTTGGCCTATCTTTTTGAGGTAACCGAGCGTTTTGGAATGGAAACCCGCACAGAATTAATCTTGTTGCAGCGCACCATGGTTGTTGTTGAAGGGGTTGCCCGCAGCCTGGATCCGCAGATCAATCTTTGGCATGACGCGCGCCCGGTGGTCGAGGGCTATATCAAGGAAAATGTCGGCCCCAAAGCCTTGTTGCGCGATTTGCAGCGGACGGCGATGGTCTTGGCGCGGTTCGGCCCAAAACTGCCGCGCTTGGTCGAGGCCTTGTTGGTCCGTCAGTCAGAACCTGTGCAAAAACCGTTGCCGCCGCGCAGTTTACCAGCTGTGGTTTGGACCCTTTTGGGGGCCGCTCTTATGTTGGGCGGCCTTTTACTGGCTCGTCAGTTTTAAATCGCGGCTAAAGCCGCCAATTCCAACTGAAGCGCGTGGTCGTAATCTTCATCGCCACGCTCGGCCTTCCAAAGGCAATGCGCGGCCATGCGCCAATGGAACAATGGGGCCAAAGCACGGTAACGTTCCACCGTCTGTGCTGGAAATGCCTGTAGGAATTCGTTTGCTTCTGAAGGCGTTAGCATCTCGTTTCCGTATAGCCACTGCATTGCCGGCGAAAGCCAGGCTGCGATATCCTCTGCCGGATCACCGATTGCCGGACATTGCCAGTCGATCAAGCACAGCCTTTGAGATGTGGCGATGAAATTGCCCGGAACCGCATCGCCATGAATCACACTAAGCTGTGGTGCTGCGATGCCAGGGTCAGCGGGTGGTGGCGGCAGGATTGGCTGGCAAAGCGCTGCGATCTGTTGCGCTTGATGCAGCAGCTCTGCACTGCCGCCGGCGCGTATGCGCAAAGCAATATTTCCAGCGGGCAAATTGTGCAGATTGTTTAAAGCCTCGGCCACCTCGGTTGGGGTTGCCTTGCTTTTGCGGGCTTCCAAGTGATCATAGGCGATCCACCCTTCGCCAACGGCCCGCAGTTTTGGCGCCAAACCGGTGGGTGCAACAAAGCGCAACGCTAGTGCTTCTGCCTTGGGATCGTTGGGAAAAAGCGGGCTGGCCCCTTGGAGATTGTAAAGCTTAATAACCATCGTGCCCACGCGCCAAAGCCGGTTCACGCGACCGCCCGAAAGAGGGGTCCACGCGAACCTGTGCAATAGGGGCAGCGTCGCTTCGACGGCTATTTTCAAAGCCGCAGGCGGGTCTGTCAGGCAAGGGGAAAGTAAGCTTTGCATCGAGCGGGACGTTACTCTGCCCCGAGGTGACAGTGCAAGGGCGCCTATTCCAAACTGCGCAGGGCCGAGATTTGCGCGGCAGGCACCACAACCCCACCAGCCAGCAGGATACGGTTCCCATCTGCCCCGCCCTGCACCTCCAGAATGCGCCCGTAGGATTCGATCGGGCCGCTGTTGATCAGCGCTTCATCTTGGTAGCTTTCGAGCGAAAGCGTGTAAGTGCCGGTGGGCAAAGTCGCACCTGTTACATCTTTGCCCTGCCATTGAAATGGCGCGGTGCTGACCGGTATATCATCGCGTGAAACGACGTTTCCGGTGGCGTCTTGGACTACCAGAACCGCGCGATCCGCAGTGGTTGCGGGATTGGGTGAAAGCGTCACCTCCGCGCCAGAGAAATAAACAGGCATATCGCTTCTTGCCTCTTTCCCAACCCAACTGGCAAGCTGGGCCATTCCCAGCATGTCAAACTGATCGTTTAAAGTGCTTAAAAGCTGATTGGTTTTGGTTTGCTGCTCGACGCTCGAGAATGTTGCGAGTTGCACTGCGTAATCAGAGGAATCAACCGGGTTCAGCGGGTCTTGGTTTTGCATTTGTGTTGTCAGCATTCTGAGGAATGTGTCGAAATCAGAAGTGATGTTGCTGGTCGCATTCGCATTCGCATTTTGCGTCGCGGTCAGGGTCGTGCCAAGGGAGGACGTGATTTCCATGAGAAGCCTTTCAAGAGGGCGGTAGGGTTAAAGCCGCATGTAAAGCCCGGACCCTGGGGGCAGCTTTGACATGTTGTTTTTTGCATCGGATTGGATTGGTACGGCGAGGGTTTCTGGGGCGTCGTGGTCCGTTTGCAAAGCGGGCCTTGGCACTGGCGGCCCATCGCTCCATTGGCTGAAACTGAAAGATGCACCCGCAAAACCGGCCTGTCGAAGGTCATTCAAAAAGCTTTCAGTGTTGCGGCGAAGCAGGTCCATCGTCTCGGGTCGCTCGACCATGATTGTGACGCGAATTGCATCGCCATCCGGAACCATGTGGAGCCGCACTCGACCCAGTTCATGGGGTGAAAGCGCAATCTCAATCGCATCAGCCTGGCCTGTTTGCGCCATCTCGACAAGGACGCGGCCGACGGCTGCGGGGGGGACAGGATGCGAGGGCTGGCCAAAGGCTTTGCCCTCTGGCGCGGCCCAACGCGAAGTCTCGGTGCCTGACCAATTGATGGGCGCGACGGCACCTTGTTCTGGGTCGATCAGACGGAAATCCATTGCGTCAACCGCAAGCACGCTGGTCATCGCAACCTGTGGCACCGGGGCTAGAGGGGCGGCATATAATGGGGCCGAGGTGCTTGGGGCGGGCGCTGGCGGACCTGAAGGAGGCAGCGCCGCAAAGGCTTGAGCTTCGTTCGTCGATCGGGTGGTCAGGCGGTCAAGCCTGGGCGTGACCGCAGCCAAACGGGTGGCAGGCTCCCCCCGTGCCGCCGGGAGTGTTTGTACCGAGCTGTTGCCCAAGACAGCTTGATGCTGTGGTTTGGTCGCCTCGTCCGAGGCCAGAACCGCCTTTCCATTGGGCTGCACGCTGATCGTTGCTTGCAGCTCGGAAAGTTTGGAAAGCGCGATTTGAAGCCCGTCATCAGTTAAGGGGTTCTGCTTGGTAACGGTTTGGGTTGACAAAGGGTTGTTTTCGCGGTGATTTAGAACGCTTTGATCCGCAGGTATGTCATTGGGCGCGTCTTGATGCGCGCCTGGGGGGAGAGGATACGGCGCCGCAACGGCAACTGCTGGGATGGGGGGCAACGCAGCTGAAAGGATCGAAGGATCAGGTTTTGTGACTTGTGCAGAACCCGGCTCAGTTTTGTTTTCTGTCGTTCCTTGAGTCGTCTGGACACCGACGAGCGTTGTGTCGCCAAGATCGGGCACGTGCGCCAGTCTTTGCTGACGCGGTTCACTGATTTCAGAGGGCCGCTCAACCTTGGCCTTCTGGGCCGTAAATAACATTGGGTTCGTTTCAACGGATCGCGCTGCAGGCAACCCGGTAGCAGGTCGTTTATCGGATGTCTGCGCGGCGATACCACCTGAAATTGGCGCGGCAACCGCAGGTATCGGGATTTGTTCAGGCACATTTGATGGGGCAGCAATAGGATGCGCAAATATTTGCGCTGGTGATAATTCGCTGGAAGACGTCTCGGAGACGGGAGCGCCGGTATCTGACAGAAGACCGAGATCCTTTTCGCTTAAAGACGATGTGACATCCGCGGGCTTGGAAAGCTGAAAGGACAATTCAGCAGCCAAAAGGCTGGCGGCCTCAGGATCAACTTCTGCCAGCGGCGGGGGCGCCGCGTGAACGCTTTGTTTTAGCCCAAACGCTGCAAGCTGAGTTGGCGCTTCTGGCGTCGTAGGGACTGCCAATTGATCCATAAGCTGCAGAAAACCGTTACCGGACGCTAAAATGGCGTTCGGTTTTCCCACGATCGATACGCCTGCGAGATTCGGGGGCGCAAGGGCGGTTTGCTGTTTTGTGATGGTCATTTTTGGTTCCACGACTTCTGCCGTCCATTCCTGTTTCCTGATCCAACTATCGCGGCAACTGGTTACCGCTTGTTTACCGCAATGGGTCTAAATTCAGAAAATGCGACATATGAGGACGAAAACATGATCCCAATTTCGAAGGTAAGTTCCGCGGCCCTGCCGCAAACTGGTGCCCCCAATCCGTTGCGGGAAAAAGCAGCGCAGCTTGAGACGGCATTTTTAGCAGAAATGCTTGGACATGCGGGGCTTGGCGATACCCGCCAAAGCTTTGGTGGCGGGATAGGAGAGGAGCAGTTTTCATCTTTCCTACGGCAAGAACAAGCCGCTGCAATGGTGAAGGCAGGCGGCATCGGGCTGACCGAATCGTTGTTCCAAGCTTTGTCGGGAGGTCACGATGCAAGAGGGTAATGCGCAGATGGAGGCGTTGGAACAGGCGCTTGATCAAACCTATGCAAGCTTGCGCTCGGGTGATTTTAGCAAGCTGCCGGGGTTGATCGAAGCGACGGAAACTGGGCTTGCCTCGGTCGCGGGTTTGGCTGATGTCGCAATGATAAAGCGACTGCAGCGACTGGCCGATCGCAATGCCCGTTGTTTGCAGGCAGCCGCAAAGGGCATGCGTGCCGCGCGTCGGCGGGTGACAGAGGTGATGGCCGCACGTGCAGGGCTGAAAACCTATAATGGGCAAGGTCAAACCCATCGGATTGGCCCGCAAACCGGAACCCTAAAGGCAAGATTCTAAAGGGTTTCATGCAAATCACCTTTTGGGAATTCCGTAAAATGCCACCTAAAAGAATCATTCCCGCAGTTTCGAAATTAGCAATCCTTTAGAACTTAGCGGCGATCAATAAGCATGCATTCCAGACGGGGTGGCGCTGCGGGCACTCGCCCTAAGCATCGGCAAAATGCCTCACTGGCCATTCGAAATGGCTTTATCTGCCTTGCGCAAAGCGCAGGCTTTATGAAGGGACTAAACATGTCTTCTATCCTTACCAATAACAGCGCAATGGTTGCCTTGCAGACGCTCAAAGGCATCAATAAAAACATGTCTTCGATTCAAAGCGAGATTTCGACAGGTAAATCTGTTGCAACCGCGAAAGACAACGCGGCGGTCTGGGCGATTTCCAAAGTCATGGAAAGTGACGTCAAAGGCTTCATGGGTATTTCCGATAGCTTGGCGCTGGGGTCGTCTACGATTTCTGTTGCTCGTCAAGCTTCTGAAACCGTCACGGATCTTTTGACCGAGATCAAAGGCAAGGTCGTCGCCGCCCAGGAAGAAAACGTTGATCGCGAGAAAATTCAGACCGACATTGTGGCGCTTCGCGATCAGATCTCGTCTGTTGTGGGGGCCGCGCAGTTTAATGGCCTTAACCTGATCAAAGGCACGGATGCTATGAACATCCTGTCTTCACTTGACCGTTCGTCAGACGGCAATGTGTCGGCCTCGAGTATCAGTGTTCAGCGTCAAGATCTTTCGACAGATGCCGGGCGCTTTGGGTCCACCGCGGTGAGTTCCATCGCGGCCTATGGCAGCATTACAGCACCCGGCGGTGCAGCAAGCGCCACAGGCGCTACGACCGCTGCTGCGGGTAAATCCGCAGAATTGACCTTTAGTGTCGGTGCTCTTGTCGATGGCGATGTCTATTCCATGAATGTTAACGGCAACACGTTAAGCTATACGGCGTCTGGCACGTCAGCGACGGCTGACGACGTTCGCGACTTTTTCCAAGGGGCCGTTAACGCATTGGGTCTGGAAGGGGTTACAGCATCTGCTGGCGCGACAGGTGTGTTGAATATCTCAAATACGAATGCCTTCAGCGACGTTGATATCACCACAGATTCAACTTTGGATGGCAACCTGGAGATCACGGATGTCAACGGTGGCGGGGCGCCAACTGACACCGATGTTGCGACGATCGAGCAGCGCGCTGAAACCATCGACTTCTCCACAACCGCAGGTGTGGCGCAAGGCGATAGCTTCAAGGCCACCGTGGGGTCGCAATCCTTCGACTACATTGCCGGTAAGGGCGAGAC
>JBLIGH010000218.1:0-5939 GCA_047636855.1 Pseudorhodobacter sp. | reverse complement strand
CAAGTTATGCTTGATGCCTCGATCTGCGGTCTGGGCCAAGCCGCCCCGAACCCGATCCGTCTGGTGATGAAGCATTTCGCGGAGGAAATCTGATGGCGATTGCCGCGCATACTGTTTTGATTGATGACGTAAAGGTCGTGGTAAACCGCTTTGATTTTGAGGCCGGTGACGAAACCGGCCATCATGTGCATCAGATGGCCTATGTCATCGTTCCGCTGTCGGATGGGACGGTGCGTGTTGTCGATGATGCCGGGTCTGAAACCCTTGCTGAAATGCAGATGGGTGTGCCCTATTCGCGCCCCCGCGGTGTTTCGCATAATGTGATCAACGCCTTGAAAACGCCCCTGTCCTTCTTGGAAATCGAGATCAAACCATGACCGATCAAATTACATTTACCCTCGATGGTCGCGAAGTCACGGCGCAACCGGGTCTGTCGATCTGGGAAGTTGCCAATGGTCGCGGGTTGATCATCCCGCATCTGTGCCACAAGCCTGCACCGGGTTATCGCCCAGACGGCAATTGCCGCGCCTGTATGGTCGAGATTGAGGGCGAGCGCGTTTTAGCAGCCTCGTGTATTCGCGAACCGCAAGCCGGGATGGTGGTGCACACGGCCTCGGCGCGCGCGGTGGCGGCCCGCAAGATGGTGGTGGAAATGCTGGTCACCGATCAGCCCGAAGAGGCGCATGATACCTCTAGCCACATGGCCGATATGATTGCGCTGACCGAGGTTACTGGCAGCCGCCTGCCGAAGATGGAAAAGACCCGTATCCCCTTGCTGGATGACAGCCATATTGCGATGCGCGTCAATCTGGATGCCTGCATTTCTTGCGGCCTTTGCGTTCGGGCGTGCCGTGAAGTGCAGGTCAATGATGTGATCGGCATGGCCGGGCGCGGGCATGACAGCTACCCGGTGTTTGACATGGCCGACCCGATGGGCGTCAGCACTTGTGTCGCTTGCGGCGAATGTGTGCAGGCCTGCCCGACGGGCGCGTTGATGCCCGCCACAGTGCTGGACGACCAGCAGCGCGGCGACAGCAAGGATTTTGACACTGAAGTCAAATCGATCTGCCCGTTCTGCGGCGTTGGGTGTCAGGTCAGTCTGAAGGTCAAAGATGGCAAGGTGAAATTTGTCGAGGGCGTGAATGGCCCGGCCAACGAGGGTCGCCTTTGCGTAAAGGGTCGGTTTGGGTTTGACTATATCCACCATCCGCACCGCCTGACCAAACCGCTGATCCGCCGCGAGGGCATGCCGAAGGGTCTGAATATTGATCCCGGCAATCTGTCCACCCATTTCCGCGAAGCGACCTGGGACGAGGCGCTGGATTATGCGGCCGGCGGCATGGCGCGGTTGCGGGCCGAGGTTGGGGGGCAGGCGATTGCGGGCTTCGGCTCTGCCAAATGCTCTAACGAGGAAGCCTATCTGTTCCAAAAACTGATCCGTCAGGGCTTTGGTCATAATAATGTCGATCACTGCACGCGGCTTTGCCATGCCTCTTCGGTGGCGGCCTTGATCGAAAACGTGGGCTCGGGCTCCGTGACGGCGTCGTTCAACGAGATCGAAAACTCTGACGTGGCGATCGTGATCGGTGCGAACCCGATCGAAAATCACCCGGTTGCCGCGACCTTCTTTAAGCAGTTCACCAAGCGCGGTGGCAAGCTGATCGTGATGGACCCGCGCGGCGTTGGCCTGCGCCGTTTTGCCAGCCATATGCTGCAATTCCGCCCCGGTTCGGACGTGTCGATGCTGAACGCGATCATGCACGTAATCGTCGAGGAAAAGCTGTACGATCAACAGTATATCGACGCCTACACCGAGAATTGGGAAGCTGAGAAGGCACATCTTGCGGCGTTCTCGCCCGAAAAGATGGAAGGGATTTGCGGTATTCCTGCTGCGACCCTGCGTGATGTGGCCCGGACCTTTGCCGGTGCCAAATCTGCGATGATTTTCTGGGGTATGGGCATCAGTCAGCATATCCACGGCACCGACAATTCGCGTTGCCTGATCTCGCTCGCCCTGATGACGGGTCAAGTGGGCAGGCCCGGTGCCGGACTTCACCCGTTGCGCGGGCAAAACAATGTGCAAGGCGCTTCGGATGCTGGGTTGGTCCCGATGTTCTTGCCTGATTATCAGACGGTGACCTCTGACAATATCCGCAACGCCTTTACCGAAGTCTGGGGCACGGGCGATTTCAGCGCCGAAAAAGGCCTGACCGTGACCGAAATTCTGGAGGCAGTACACCAAGGCACCGTGCGGTCCATGTATATCTTGGGCGAAAACCCGGCAATGTCGGACCCGGACGTAACCCACGCCCGCGAGGCTTTGGCCAAGCTGGAACATCTGGTGGTGCAAGATATCTTCCTGACGGAAACCGCGAATTATGCCGATGTGATCCTGCCTGCAGCGGCGTTTTACGAAAAGACCGGCACCGTGACGAATACCAACCGTCAGGTGCAAATGGGCCGCCCTGCCGTGACGCCGCCGGGTGAGGCGCGCGAAGATTGGGTGATCACGACGGAGTTGGCGAAACGCTTGGGGCTGGGCTGGACCTACACCCACCCGTCGCAGATCTTTGCCGAGATGAAGCTGAACATGAAGTCGCTGACGAACATCACCTGGGATCGGTTGGAGCGTGAAAGCTGCGTCACTTATCCAAGCCTGTCGCCGACGGATCCGGGCCAATCGATTGTGTTTGCCGATGGCTTCCCGCGCCCCGATGGACGGGCAAAATTCACCCCGGCGTCGATTATTGCGCCAGATGAGGTCCCGGATTTTGACTATCCGATGATCCTGACCACGGGTCGACAGTTGGAACATTGGCACACCGGTTCGATGACGCGGCGCTCAAAGGTTCTGGACGCGGTGGAACCCGAGGCGAACTGCTCGTTGCACCCCAAAACACTGCGCAGTTTGGGGGTAGAGCCGGGCGGCCATGTGCGGCTTTCAACCCGTCGGGGAACGATCACGATCATGGCGCGCGCCGATCGCGCCGTGGCCGAAGACATGGTCTTTTTGCCCTTCGCTTTTGTGGAAGCGGCGGCAAATATTCTGACAAACCCGGCGGTGGACCCTTATGGCAAAATCCCCGAGTTTAAATTCTCTGCCGTGAAAGTCGAAATGGCCTAAGAGAAATCGAATCGATTTTTGCCCCGGTCGCGTCATCCGCGACCGGGGCTTTTTTATGCGCAGAGGGTAGGGTTGATTTGCGAAAGTTGCGTCGGTTTCAGGGGCTGGGTGGGGCAAACTAAAACGCCCCCTTCGGGATTTAAATCCGAAGAGGGCGTGTTGCCGATATTACGGCGATCTATCTATAATTTAGTGTCCATTCTATTCATACAAACTATACTAAAGGTTAGACACATGTCTATACTAAAGTATATGAATGTCCAAAATTTTTTGCCAAAAGGTACAGACTATTTCTGTGACCCGCTTGGGCGCGTTTCTGGACCGTGTGTGCGGCGCTGATCAGAGTGCTTGTCTGACATCCAGAAACTTAGCGAAACGAGGCGTGGGGTCGGGGGTAAAAAGATCAGCTTTTTGGGGTTTTCGCATCGATGGCTTCCATTCGCAGCCGCACCAATGTCATGGCATGCACGAATGGGGTGATCAGGGTTTTCATGGTTTCTTTGGTGGTTTTGGGTAGCTCTGTCTGCGCCAATTCGGCATCGAGGGCAGGCAGCGGCTCCAAAAATAACTGATCGCGCCCGAAGAACTGTTGTGCAACCGCGTCATTGCCTATGGCATATTCTTGCATCAAGGCAGTCCGCGTCGTGGCATCCATATACAAAGAGCTGCGGGCCTTGATTTCCCGGTCCATGATCGAGCAGGCCCATTCGAATTCCCGGCGTTGTTTGTCCGGGACCTCCGACAGCGGCAGGTTGCGCATGAATTCGGTAATCAGGGGCGACAGGGACTGGTTGATCACCGCGCCCATGTCGAACCCATCCAGTATATTCAGGCCCAGCGTGTCGCAAAAGGACTTTATCGGGCCGTCCGGCATCTGACGTTTTTCAAAGCTGCGACACAAGATATTCTCTTGCCCGAACAGCGAGGATAGATGCCCTAGCCGCTCGGCATAATCGATCCAGAAGAAATCGCTGCGCCGCGCCAGAAACTCGGGGAAGGTCAGATGCGCGAGGCTTGGATTCCACTGCCATTTCGTGTTTTGCTGATACCAGCTTTCAATCCACAGGTCCTGTCTGCGCAAGAAGAACACGATCTTGACGTCAAAATATTTGTCAAAGGCCTTCAGGGGTGTCAGGTCGGGGCGACTGCAAATATCTTCATCGCTGATGCAGATACTGTGGATCGGGTGGCCCTTTTTGTCGGCACGTTGGTTCAGATCAACCGAAACATCGTCAACGCCGGTTTCAAAGGCGGTTTTGATCAGCCCAAGATGCCTTGTCCCGGCATACGGGTTGAAAAACCCCTGCTCGGGCAGCAGGTCGGTATTCTTTTTCATGAAATTCTGGATTGAGGAAGTCGCAGTGCGATGCGCCCCAATGTGAATATAGAGTGTTCGTTTCATTAAAAAGCCTAGTCCAGTATTGAATAACGATGGCTATTGCTAATGTCACGGGATGGCGGTCGAAACAAGTTGCTACCGTTAAACCTATGGTGGTGTTGGCGGTGATTTGCCTGCATTACAAAATGAAGTCGCTTTCCAGCATAAAGTTTGTTTGATTGACGAAGATTTGCATATCGGCATTGCCATCGCCGCCGATATCGATCTCGATCAGGTTGAAGGTTGTCCCCCAAGTCCAGGCGCGGACCTCGGCAACGCCGGTGCCCGCAAAACCCGCGGTGCCGATGAAGCGAAATGCCTGATCGCCACGCTGCAAAAGGTTGGCGTCCAGCGCCGAGAGGTCGATCACATCCACACCATGTTCGAACCCGTTGATCAGATCGCGGTTGGCCTGACCAATTCCACTATCAGCCGCCTCGCGGTAGACGAAATGATCCGCGCCAGCCTCGCCCACCAGCCAGTCGAGCCCTTGACCACCGATCAATGTATCATCGCCGCTTTTGCCGTTGATCTGGTCAAAGCCACGGCTGCCGTCCAGCCGGTTATGGCCTGCATTGCCGACCATCGCCTCGGGGGCCCAACTGCCGGTGCCGTTCAGATTACCGCTGCCTTGCAGGCGCAAAATCTCGATGTTGTTGCCAAGTTGGAAATCGACCCAGCTTTCCACGGTGTCGATCCCGCCGCCAAGGCTATAGCCGACCTCGCCCGTGATAACATCGCCGGCGCTGTCGATGATGTAGCGATCATTGCCCAAACCGCCCGACAGCGTGTCAGACCCCGCACCGCCATCCAAAAGGTCAGCGCCGCTGCCGCCATAAAGGCCGTCACCGCCGACGCCACCATAAAGTAGATCGTCACCCTCGCGGCCATAAAGGTGGTCATTGCCACGCATACCGCGTAGCTCGTTGCCGCTGCTATTGCCGGTGATCGTGTCATTACCGTCGCCGGTCACAGCGTTTTCAATCATGCTGCCCATTGCGATATTGGCCAGACTCTGACCATCGGCGGTCAAGGTCTGACCGGCAATGAGGGAAATATTCAGGTTTGCAGGCATGGCGGCGAAGTTCAGCCAATCGGTGCCACCATTGGTGTCACTGATAATCCGGCGGGATGGGTCCAAAGCGCTAAGGCTTTCAAATTCATCGGTAAAATGATAAATGTCATTCGCCGAAACCTCGGAGCCGAAGGCTACGATTTCTATGCCACTCAGGAACGTGCTGTCTTGGTCAATGGCATCGCGCATCTCTACCACCCATTGTCCGGCAGAAAGCTCGCCGCGCAGGCTGTCGATACCGTAAGCCCATGTGCCATTGAAACCCGCCCCGAGGCTGCCATCAGAAAGCGCCACAAAAACTTCGGTGCCATCGGGTGAAATCAACACAATTTCGACATCGCCAACATAGGCGCTGCGGAAAT
>JBLIGH010000217.1:0-5960 GCA_047636855.1 Pseudorhodobacter sp. | reverse complement strand
TGCTGTTCGATGAAGGGGTGACGCGCCTGTTCGGCCTGTTGGTCGCCTTGGGTGATAGGCACTGGCAATGCTGCAGGGTCGTACATCTTATTATAAGGGGCAGGGGCCACCAATGGCGGGTGCGGGCGGATATAGGTCAGATGCGCGAACCAGCCGCTGGGTCGCCCCGTCAGCCCGGCAATCAAGGCATCGGTCAGGAACGCGGTGTCGCTGTCTTCGGCTTTGTAAAGTGCCGGATCATCGGGGCGCGGGCCATTGGGGCGAAAAATATCGGGGTAGGGCGGCACATCATAGCCTTTTCGGATCAGGTCCGAGCGCCAGGGCAGGCTTTTTTCCAGCTGCATTTCAACGGCTTCGTGAAATCCCGGCATGACCTCTTCATAAGACTGCAAGGCGGGGTCGCCGGGGGCAAAGCTGCGGGGATCTTGCGTGCAATCGGTATAGCCAAATAGCAGCGGCAAGTAGCCCGCCTTGCGGACTTCGGTTGCGATATTGGGCGTGTCATGCGGCAAGGGTGTGCCATTGCGAACCGCGCGGTGGTTCATCGCATATTGCCCCGTCAGCAAAGATGCGCGCGCCGGGCCGCAAGGATTGACCACCGAATAATGGTGCCGGAAGCTGACGGCGTCTTGCATCAGCGCCCGTAGGTTCGGCAGATCAACCGATTGCCCAAGTGCACCAAACAGCAAATCTGCGCGAAATTGGTCGATTACAATGAACAAAACATTGGGGCGTTTGGTCATTTATCCGCAGTCCTTTCGCGAGGTTACAGGGTCATGGGGATAGAGCCTTGCCAGCCAGCATAACGCAAGTGTTTTGCGCGGGCGCGGCCTACGCCTTTAGGCTTTTGACCAAAGAATCAATTGCCTTGAGGTTTGACAGCAATGCGCCAAGCTGGTGCAAAGGCACCATATTCGGTCCATCAGAGGGGGCGACATCGGGGTTATCATGCGTCTCGATAAACACGCCTGCAACGCCGACAGCAACCGCTGCGCGCGACAAAACCGGCACAAACTCGCGCTGCCCACCAGAAGAGCCGCCTTGCCCACCGGGTTGCTGAACCGAATGGGTGGCGTCAAAAATCACCGGCGCGCCGGTCTCGGCCATCACAGGCAGGCCCCGGAAATCACTGACCAGCGTGTTATAGCCAAAGCTGGTGCCACGTTCGGTCAGCATCACATTTGGATTGCCCGATCCGGTGATTTTGGCCAACACGTTGGTCATATCCCAAGGGGCCAGAAACTGCCCCTTTTTGACATTGATGACGCGGCCCGTCTGGGCGGCCGCAATCAGTAGATCGGTCTGTCGGCACAAAAAGGCCGGGATTTGCAGAATATCACAGACTTCGGCGGCGGGCGCGCAATGGCCAATCTCATGCACATCTGTCAGAACGGGCATGCCAAACCGCTCTTTTATCTCGGCAAAGATCGCCATCGCGGCCGCCATGCCGATGCCGCGTGTCCCGGTCAGGCTGGTGCGGTTGGCCTTGTCGTAAGACGCTTTGAAAACCGCCTGCACGCCGATTTTCGCTGAAATCTCGGCAATCGCTGCGGCCATTTCCAGCGCATGATCGCGGCTTTCCATCTGGCAAGGGCCAAGGATGAAGGCCACTGGGGCTGCATTGTCAAAGGTCACTGACCCTGCCTTGACTGTTTTGTTCGCATCCATCGTCTGGCCCCTTTTTGCTGGCTTTGGGGTGTCTGAACAGGGCGGATTTGTCAACCTTGCGCTGCGCATTGGCAAAGCCATTGACGCAAGGCTGCGATATCGGATATTAAATGAACAAGTGTTCAATTCATCGAGGGGGAATTTGGATGTTCATGCGGTCAATGCGGTTCGATCTGGGCGAAGATATCGGCGCTTTGCAAGATATGGTGCACCGCTGGGCGCAAGAGCGTGTAAAGCCGATGGCCACAGCAATTGACGCCAGCAATGAATTCCCAGCAGCCCTTTGGCGCGAGATGGGCGATCTGGGGCTGTTGGGCATCACGGTTCCCGAGGAATTTGGCGGCGCCGGGATGGGCTATCTGGCGCATGTTATCGCGGTTGAAGAAATCGCGCGGGCCAGCGCTTCGGTCAGCCTGTCTTACGGCGCGCATTCCAATCTTTGCGTCAATCAGATCAAACTGAACGGCACGGCGGCCCAAAAGGCGAAATACCTGCCGGGGCTGGTTGCGGGTACTCAAGTCGGCGCTTTGGCAATGTCCGAGGCGGGATCGGGATCTGACGTTGTGTCGATGAAACTGCGCGCTGAAAAGAAAAACGGTTATTACACGTTGAACGGCAGCAAATACTGGATCACCAATGGCCCGGACGCCGACACGCTTGTGGTCTATGCCAAAACCGACCCGCAGGCAGGCAGCCGGGGTATCACCGCCTTTTTGATCGAGAAAACCATGAAGGGCTTCACCACCAGCCCGCATTTCGACAAGCTGGGCATGCGCGGCTCGAACACCGCCGAATTGATTTTCGACAATTGTGAAGTGCCGTTTGAAAACGTGCTGGGCGAAGAAGGCCGCGGCGTGCGTGTTTTGATGTCGGGTCTGGATTACGAGCGGGTCGTGCTGTCGGGCATCGGCACCGGGATTATGGCGGCTTGTCTGGACGAGGTGATCCCCTATCTGCAAAGCCGCACGCAATTTGGCCAGCCGATCGGCAGTTTCCAACTTATGCAGGGTAAAATCGCCGATATGTATACGGCGATGAACTCGGCCCGCGCCTATGTTTATGAGGTCGCGAAGGCCTGTGATCGGGGCCGCGTGACCCGTCAGGACGCCGCCGCCTGCGTGCTTTACGCCTCGGAGCAGGCGATGGTGCAGGCGCATCAGGCGGTTCAGGCTTTGGGCGGGGCAGGGTTCTTGGCCGATAGTGCCGTCAGCCGCCTGTTTCGTGATGCAAAATTGATGGAAATTGGGGCTGGTACGTCAGAAATTCGTCGTATGCTGATTGGGCGGGAATTGATGGCAGCACCCGCCTGACCTGATGACTGCCCTCGCAAGGACCGGACCGATGCATTTCTTGACATCCCCTCTCAAAGTCGCCCGGCAGATCGTGCCGCAGTACTGCCTTTCGAATGGGCGGCCTCGGGCCACAAGCCCGCTTTCCTTGATGGCCAACCAAAGGAGCCACGCATGAAACTGCGGTCCGCTTTCATTCCCGGCACGGATGCCGCTCGCAGCAATCGCGCGACGCATTTGGCGATGCTGCAAACCGTGGCAGAGGCGGCACAGCTTGCGGCGGCAGGCGGCGGTGGCAAAGCCCTTGCCCGCCATACCGCGCGCGGCAAAATGGCGCCGCGCGAACGGGTGGCCAATTTGCTTGACACAGGCTCGCCGTTTTTGGAAATCGGTGCCACGGCGGCACATGGGCTTTACGATGGGGCCGCCCCTTGTGCCGGGGTCATCGCAGGCATTGGCCGGGTGATGGGCCACGAGGTGATGGTCATCTGCAACGACGCCACAGTGAAAGGTGGCACCTATTACCCGATGACCGTGAAAAAGCACCTGCGCGCGCAAGAGATAGCCGAGCAAAACCAGCTGCCTTGCGTCTATCTCGTCGATAGCGGTGGTGCAAACCTGCCCAACCAAGACGAGGTGTTCCCCGACCGCGACCACTTCGGCCGCATTTTCTACAATCAAGCGCAGATGTCAGCCAAGGGCATCGCTCAAATCGCCGTCGTCATGGGCTCGTGTACCGCAGGCGGCGCATATGTGCCTGCGATGTCGGATGTGACGATTATCGTGCGCGATCAAGGCACGATCTTTCTGGCGGGCCCGCCTTTGGTCAAGGCCGCAACCGGTGAAATCGTCACCTCCGAAGACCTCGGCGGCGGCGATGTCCACACTCGCTTGTCCGGCGTGGCCGATTACCTTGCCGAAGATGACGCGCATGCTTTGGCGCTGGCCCGCCGCGCGATTGCCAACCTCAACCGCGCCAAACCCGGCACGGTGCAATGGCAAGCCGCCGAAGACCCCGCCTATGACCCGGAAGAGATCTTAGGCCTCGTGCCTGCCGATCTGCGCACCCCCTATGACAGCCGCGAAGTCATCGCGCGCGTCGTCGATGGCTCGCGTTTTGACGAGTTCAAAGCCCGCTTTGGTCAGACCCTTGTGACAGGCTTTGCCCATATCAAAGGCTGCCCCGTGGGGATTATCGCCAACAATGGCGTGCTGTTTTCCGAAGCTGCCGTCAAAGGGGCGCATTTCATCGAACTGTGCAGCCAGCGCAATATCCCTTTGATTTTTTTGCAAAACATTACGGGCTTCATGGTGGGGCGCAAATCCGAAAACGAAGGTATCGCCCGGCACGGTGCCAAAATGGTCACCGCTGTTGCCACGACAAACGTACCCAAAATCACCATGCTGATCGGTGGCTCCTTTGGCGCTGGAAATTACGGCATGGCTGGCCGTGCCTATTCCCCGCGTTTCCTTTGGTCTTGGCCCAATAGCCGCATTTCCGTCATGGGCGGCGCTCAGGCCGCAGGGGTCTTGGCCACCGTCAAACGCGACAATATCGAACGCAATGGCGCCAGCTGGACTGACGCGGAAGAAGCCGCCTTTAAACAACCCACCATCGACATGTTCGAGACGCAATCTCACCCGCTCTACGCCTCGGCCCGCTTGTGGGACGACGGCATTATCGATCCACGCAAAACCCGCGAAGCCTTGTTCCTTTCGCTTTCCGCCGCGCTCAACGCCCCAATAGAGGCCACCTGCTTTGGTCTTTTCCGGATGTGACCCATTCATCTGTTTAAAAATATCCCGGGGGTCCGGGGGCTGGCCCCCGGCGCTCTCCAAGAGGCGAGACACTGATATGTTTCAAAAAATCCTGATCGCAAACCGTGGTGAAATCGCCTGCCGCATCATGGATACGGCCCGAAAACTGGGGGTCGCAACTGTCGCGGTCTATTCCGAGGCCGATGCGACGGCCAAACATGTGGCGCTGGCCGATGAGGCGGTGCTGATTGGCGGCCCCGCCCCGCGCGACAGCTACCTGTGCGGCGATACGATCATTGCGGCGGCCTTGAACACCGGGGCACAGGCGATCCATCCCGGCTACGGATTTTTGTCCGAAAACCCGGAATTTGTCGATGCGGTTGTCAAAGAGGGTCTGATCTTCATCGGCCCCTCCGCCGCGGCCATTCGCGCCATGGGCCTCAAGGATGCTGCAAAATCCCTGATGCAAGATGCGGGCGTCCCGATCGTGCCAGGCTATCACGGCAAAGATCAAAACCCCGCATTCCTCGCCGATGAAGCCGCCAAAATCGGCTACCCTGTGCTAATCAAAGCCGTGGCGGGCGGCGGTGGCAAAGGCATGCGCAAAGTCACGCGCCCTCAGGATTTTCAAGCGATGCTGGACAGTGCCATGGGCGAGGCCCGCACCGCCTTTGGCAACGCGGCGGTGCTGATTGAAAAATACGTCGAAAAACCCCGCCATATCGAGGTTCAGGTCTTTGGCGATGGCCACGACGCCGTGCATTTGTTTGAACGCGACTGCTCGTTGCAGCGTCGCCACCAAAAGGTCATCGAAGAGGCCCCAGCCCCCGGTATGCCCCCCGAAATGCGCGCAGCCATGGGGCAGGCGGCGGTCAAAGCGGCGCGCGCGATTGGCTATAGCGGCGCAGGCACAGTCGAATTCATCGTCGATGCCTCGCAAGGGCTGCGCCCGGATCGCTTTTGGTTCATGGAGATGAACACAAGGCTGCAAGTCGAACATCCCGTGACCGAGGCGATAACCGGCGTCGATCTGGTCGAATGGCAATTGCGGGTCGCGGCAGGCGAGCCTTTGCCACTGCGTCAGCAAGATCTGCGGATCAATGGCCATGCGTTCGAGGTCCGCCTTTACGCCGAAGATGTGCCCGCCGGGTTTTTGCCCGCCACCGGGCGGCTGGACCATCTGCACTTCCCGGCATCGGCGCGCGCTGACAGCGGTGTGCGCCCCGGTGATAGCATAAGCCCTTG
>JBLIGH010000216.1:0-5975 GCA_047636855.1 Pseudorhodobacter sp. | reverse complement strand
AGCGCGGTGCACCGCAAAAGCACCGCGCGTGCCCCCGGCAGATGGCCCACACAAGCAACGCGAGACGTCAGCCCGCGCTACCAAGTCTTGCGCCGAGCCTTCCTGGATGGTCTAATCCTGCCTCAAAGACGCCCCAAAGAAGAATCGAGCAGCGCATGGCAAATGACCTTCTCTCTACCGTCCCAGAAACCTATGACGCTTCTTCTATTGAGGTTTTGGAAGGGTTGGAGCCGGTTCGCAAACGCCCGGGCATGTATATCGGCGGCACGGACGAACGCGCGCTGCATCACTTGGTCGCTGAAGTGTTGGACAACTCGATGGACGAGGCCGTGGCAGGCCATGCCAACCGGATCGATGTCGAACTGAACGCCGATTACTCGGTCACCATTCGCGACAATGGCCGGGGCATCCCGGTTGACCCGCACCCGAAATTCCCCGGCAAATCCGCGCTAGAGGTGATCTTGTGCACCCTGCATTCGGGCGGCAAGTTTTCCGGCAAAGCTTACGAGACTTCGGGCGGTTTGCACGGTGTTGGCGCCTCGGTCGTGAACGCATTGTCCGACCGGATGCGCGTGGAAGTTGCCCGTAACAAAGAGCTTTACGTGCAAGAGTTTTCGCGCGGCATCCCGCAAGGCGGTTTGCAAAAAATCGGGGCCGCCCCCAATCGCCGCGGCACGACCGTCAATTTTCACCCCGACGCCCAAATCTTTGGATCGTTGCAGTTCAAACCGTCGCGGCTGATGAAAATGGTCCGCTCTAAGGCCTATCTGTTTTCGGGCGTCGAAATCCGTTGGAAAACCGCGATCCCCGATGGCGATTGCCCGATGGAAGCGGTGTTCCATTTCCCCGGCGGCCTGTCGGACTACCTAGGCGAGCAGCTTACCGGCTCCAGCACCTATTCCGAGCGCCCCTTCGCTGGCAAGGTGATGTTTCAGGAAAAATTTGGCGTGCCGGGCTATGTGGAATGGGCGATAAACTGGACCCCGTCGCGCGATGGCTTCATCCAAAGCTATTGTAACACCGTGCCAACCCCGGAAGGCGGCACGCACGAGGCCGGTTTTTGGTCGGCGGTGCTGAAAGGCATCAAGGCGTATGGCGAGTTGGTCAACAACAAGAAAGCCGCGCAGATCAGCCGCGACGACATGCTGGCGGGCGGCTGCGCGCTGATTTCCGTCTTCATCCGCGAACCGCAATTTGTTGGCCAGACCAAGGACCGGCTGGCGACCGAAGAGGCGGCGAAGCTGGTCGAAGGCTCGGTGCGCGACCATTTCGACAATTGGCTGGCGTCGGATACCAAATCAGCCGGGGCCATTCTGGACTTTTTGGTGCTGCGCGCCGAAGAACGCCTGCGCCGCCGTCAAGAAAAAGAAACCCAGCGCAAAACCGCGACCAAAAAGCTGCGACTGCCCGGAAAGCTGACCGATTGCAGCGCGAAAAACCGCGAGGGCACAGAGCTGTTCATCGTCGAAGGCGATAGCGCGGGGGGGTCGGCCAAAGGCGCGCGCAACCGGGTCAATCAGGCACTTTTGCCGCTGAAGGGCAAAATTTTGAACGTGCTGGGGGCGGCGTCCAGCAAACTGCATGACAATTCCGAGATCCGCGATATTTGCGAGGCTTTGGGCGTGCAGATGGGCACAAAATTCAAGGTCGACGACCTGCGCTACGACAAAATCATCATCATGACCGACGCCGATGTTGACGGCGCCCATATCGCGGCCCTGCTGATGACCTTCTTCTTCACCCAGATGCGGCCGTTGATCGACAATGGCCATCTTTATTTGGCCTGCCCGCCGTTGTACCGGCTAACCCAAGGCGCCAAACGGCTTTACGTGGCCGATGACGCCGAGAAGGATGAATGGCTGGCCAAGGGGTTGGGCGGTAAGGGAAAAATCGACGTGCAGCGGTTTAAGGGATTGGGCGAAATGGACGCCAAAGACCTGAAAGACACCACGATGGACCCCGAAAGCCGCAAGTTGATCCGCGTGTCGATTGACGAGGATGAACCGGGCGAGACCTCGGATCTGGTAGAGCGACTGATGGGCAAAAAACCCGAATTACGGTTCCAATACATCCAAGAAAACGCGCAGTTTGTGGAGGAGTTGGATGTTTGAGGTAATGTGCTGAATTTGTAGTTTTTACTTAAACTATTACTCGATTGTATCTCAAATCAAGCAAACTCGGATTTAAAAATGACCTATCTTGGCTACAAGCTAAAGTGCGAATTCTCAGTTTCTGAAGCAATTGGTCAATTGGTGGTTGTTCCTTATCATCGTCACACTCGGGTTGGCCCTGTTTATCTTACCGTATTATTTCATACGCGGGCCAATCAATCGAACGACTTTGGTAGATAGCCAAGGAAGGTCCGTTGCACGATTGCATGTTGATGTAAGTTTTGGCGACATTTTGGGTCATGCACTGGTATGGCTGCTTTTAACCATTTTGACGTTTGGCTTGGCCTATTTGATTTATTGGCCAGCGGTCATCAAGCGAATTTTAAATTCTGTGGTTATCGCTGACCTCTAAAAAAAACGCGGCAACGACCGGGCAGCGCCAGACGCTGCCCAACGGACCATGACTGTGCTCATCGCAATCGGCCTTGCTTGACACCCGAAACGGCCCTACCTAATCTTGCTGCCAAATATTAGGATATTTCATGACCCCCGAGACCTTCCGTTATGCTGCCGTGATGCTTGCTGCGGGGATCGGGATTCCGGTGCTGGCGGCGTTGAATGCGCAGCTTGGTGGGCGGATTGGCTCGCCTGCGGCGGCGGCGGTGGTTTTGTTTCTGGTGGCCCTTGCGGCAGCCATGACCTATGCCGCGTTGAATGGCGCTTGGGGGGCGCTACGGCTGGTTCCGGCGCAGCCAAAACATCTGTTCCTAGCCGGGCTTTGCGTGGCGTTTTACGTGATCTCGATCACCACCATCGCGCCGAAATTCGGGGTTGGGAACGCGGTGTTTTTCGTGTTGCTCGGTCAGATGATTGCGGCCGGGGCAATCGACCATTTTGGCCTGTTTGGCGCGCAAATCAAGGCGATGACCCTTGCCCGAGCAGGGGGCATCGCGCTGATGGTTGCGGGGGTTGCGCTGATCCAGTTTAGTTCAGCGAAAGCTCCGTGATGCGGGCGCGGATCACGGTATCCGTGTCATCGCTATCGGCGGAAACCGCCAGCCCGACCAAGGCCCCCGGTTCGGCATTAAAGATCCGCTTGTAATCGGCCACAAGGTCGACCTTTTCCGCGAAGGCACCGGTTCCAACACCGCGCAGCAAAATGGTCTTGCCGCGCGCGCCCAGATAGGGGCTGGACAGCACCGTGCCGCGGTCACGGTCATCGCCCCAGACATAGACCAGCACGCGAGCGGCCTCGTTCGTCAGCAGCTTGCGCACATCGGCTTTGCCCCCCAGCGCCTTGGCCTCGGCTTCGGGCAAAAAGACGAAGTAAAGCGAGGCATTGCGGTCATCGCCGCCTTTCAGCGACAGATCCGTTGCCGGCACGGTTTGGCTGACCTGCCAACCCCAGCTTGCTGACTTCGAGCCCCAAAGCGCCTCTTTGACCGGCGCATAGGCCAACGAAACCGACCCGTTAGAGGCAATCGTCATCACCTGCCCCTCGAAGCCATATTTATTGGACGAGAACAGCGAAAACCGTTGCGTTTTCCAGCTTTTATCAAAGGGAACAGGATCCGCCATGACCGGGACGGCAAGGCAAAGAAGGGCAGCGATGGCACAAAGACGCATGATATTCTCCGAATAGATGGTTTTGTCAGCCATAGCAGGAACGGCGCCCAAGGCGCAGACACAAAGGCTTGATGCGGCAGTGAACGCTGCGTGACGGCCTAAAGAACGACCTGCCCTGCCTCAAGGCGCACAACCCGGTCCATACGCGCGGCAAGGTCCATATTATGCGTGGCGATCAGGGCGGAAAGGCCGGTTTCGCGCACCAGCAGCATAAGTGCTGCAAAGACCTGATCCGAGGTGCCGGGGTCCAGATTGCCGGTTGGCTCGTCTGCAAGCAGCAGTTTCGGCGCATTCGCCAAAGCGCGGCAAAAGGCGACGCGTTGTTGCTCGCCGCCCGACAGGGCTGCGGGGCGGTGACTGGCGCGGTGGTCAATGCCGACGCGGGTCAACAGGTCCATCGCGCGGGCCTGCGCGGCCTTTGCGCCAACGCCATTCGCCAGTTGCGGCAGCACGATGTTTTCCAGCGCCGAGAATTCGGGCAGCAGATGGTGAAACTGATAGATGAAGCCAATATCGTTGCGACGAATATCGGTGCGGGCGCGGTCGGGCAGACCGGCCATATCCGCGCCGTCCAGCAGCGTTTTACCGCCATCAGCACTGTCGAGCAGCCCCGCGATATGTAGCAAAGTTGATTTCCCGGCCCCCGAAGGGGCGACCAACGCCACAACCTCGCCCTTGGCCACGGTCAGGCTGGCACCGCGCAGCACCGTCACTTCGGCGGGCTTGCCGCGATTATAGGCTTTGGTTATCGCCTCCAGCGTCAGCATCGGATCACTCATAGCGCAGGGCCTCGACTGGGTTCATCCGGGCGGCACGGCGCGCGGGAAAGATTGTCACCACAAAGGACAGACCCAAAGACAGCGACACCGCCGACATCACATCCCCAAATTGCAGCTTGGCGGGCAGCGCATAGATTCCGCGGATCGAGGGGTCCCAGACCCCACCGCCTGCCGCATAATTCACAAAGCTGAAAATCGGGTCGATATAAAGCGCGAAAAGGCAGCCCAAGATCACACCCAACCCTGTGCCAATCAGCCCGGTAAAGGCGCCACAGATGAAAAATATCCGCAAAATAGAACCTTCTGTCAGCCCCATTGTGCGCAAGATACCAATATCGCGGCCTTTGTTTTTCACCAGCATAATCAAACCCGAAACGATGTTCATCGCCGCAATCAGCACCAAGATCGACAGGATGATGAACATGATATTATCCTCGATATCCAAGGCGCGCAGAAAGCTGCCCGATGCATCGCGCCATGTCCAGATCAACGCATAATCACCGCCCGCCTGCATGATCAGCCACGCCATTGCATCCACTGCTTCGGGGTCTTCGACCATCACCTCAATCTCGTCCGCAAGACCTTCGCGGTTGAAATAGATCTGAGCCTCGGCCAAGGGCATATAAACGCGGGTGCGGTCGATATCATAGCGACCCGCGGTGAAAATATAGACAATCTCGTAGGCTTTGACGCGCGGACTGCGGCCCATCGGCGTTATCGCACCATTCGGCGAGATCAGCCGTATCCGGTCGCCCAAGCCCACGCCCAATTCGCGCGCGATGCCAGAGCCGATTGCAATGCCCTCATCGTAGCGGTCCAGATCGCCGATCGCCTGTGCGCCCTCGCCCACACGTGGAATGCTACGCACATCCTCAGCGCGCATGCCGAAAACTTCAACGCCAGAGCTGCGCTCGCTTGCCGTTGCCATCACTTGCCCCCGCACCATTGGCGCGGCCCGGGTGACGAATGGCACCGCTGCGATATCATCGCGCAGCGCATCAAAATTCTGAAAACTGCGGATCGTGCGGCCATCGGCATCTTGATGCGCCGAGGCATAGACCGTGATATGCGCATTCGACCCAAGGATGGTGTCGACAAATTCCGCACGAAACCCGGCGCGCACCGACAGGGTTGCGATCAGCGCAAAGACCGCCAAGGTGATGCCGATCAAACTGATCCAGGTCATCGCCGACACACCACCTTCGGCGCGTTTCGCCCGCAGATAGCGCCAAGCGATCATCCATTCGAAAGGCGCGAAAGGGGCAGTTTTCACCGGGTAACTCCTGTATTTTGCATGCGGAAACTGCGCTGTATGGCGGTTGGGGTCAAGCCTTGGCTGCGTCAACGAACACGCATGCCAAAACCGACCGTTTCGCCTGAAATATACCGGAGGCATCTTGAGATAAACCTCAGCCAACATATTGATTTTAGGCGGTTACGGCGTATTTTGCGAACGTCT
>JBLIGH010000215.1:0-6046 GCA_047636855.1 Pseudorhodobacter sp. | reverse complement strand
CGGAGCGACAGGGCATGCTGCAAGTGTGATAGGGAATGCGCTTTCTTTTTAACCCCCCAAAAAAGAAAGCAGCGACGCGCCTTGATCTGGCTTCGGTCGATCCTTGCGCAAACCCTGCGACAACAACGCCCATTCTCAGGATATCACGACCTTGCCTCGATGAATTCCCCTTCTGGCCCTCGCCTATGCCATGCGTTAAAGGGAGGGCAACAGATCAAAGGGGCGCGCTATGGCCAGACATCTTATTACTTCAGCCATTCCCTATATCAACGGGATCAAACACCTTGGCAATCTGGTCGGCAGTCAGTTGCCTGCTGATCTTTACGCACGGTATTTGCGCGCGCGTGGCCATGAGGTTTTGTTTCTATGCGCCACAGATGAACATGGCACGCCCGCTGAACTTGCCGCCGCAAAAGCCGGCAAGCCCGTCGCGCAATATTGCGCTGAAATGCACGCCGTTCAGGCTGAAATCGCGCGCGGCTTCCAGCTGTCTTTTGATCATTTCGGGCGCTCTTCCAGCGCGCAAAACAAAGTGCTGACCCAAGCCTTTGCAGCCCGTCTTGCGGATCAAGGTCTGATCCGTGAAGTGACTGAAAAACAAATGTATTCCGTCGCCGATGACCGGTTTTTACCGGACCGCTACATCGAGGGTACTTGCCCGAATTGCGGTTTCGAGTCCGCGCGCGGCGATCAATGCGACAATTGCACCAAGCAGCTTGACCCAACCGATCTGATCAACCCGCGCTCGACCGTGTCCGGCTCTACCGATCTGGAACTGCGCGAGACCAAGCATTTGTATTTGCGTCAGTCAGAGATGCGCGATGCGTTGCAGACTTGGATTGACAGCAAAACCGACTGGCCGATCCTGACCACCTCCATCGCCAAGAAATGGCTCAATGATGGTGACGGTTTGCAAGATCGCGGCATTACGCGCGACCTGAAATGGGGTGTGCCTGTCCAATTTGACGGCGCCCCCTGGGCCGAGATGGAGGGCAAGGTCTTCTATGTCTGGTTCGATGCCCCAATCGAATATATCGCCTGTGCGCAGGAATGGGCCGATGCCACGGGCGGCGATTGGCAGCGCTGGTGGCGCACCGATAAAGGCGCCGAGGATGTGACCTATACCCAGTTCATGGGCAAGGATAACGTTCCGTTCCATACGCTCAGCTTCCCCGCAACCATTCTGGGCTCTGCCGAGCCGTGGAAGCTGGTTGATTACATCAAATCGTTCAACTACCTTAATTACGATGGCGGCCAATTCTCGACCTCGCGCGGTCGCGGCGTCTTTATGGATCAAGCCCTTAGCCTGCTGCCTGCGGATTACTGGCGCTGGTGGCTGCTAAGCCATGCGCCGGAATCGTCAGACGCCGAATTCACATGGGAGAATTTCCAGCAATCGGCGAACAAGGATCTGGCCGATGTTTTGGGCAACCTGGTCAGCCGTGTAACCAAATTCTGCCGCGCAAAATTTGGCGAAACCGTGCCGGATGGCGGCACTTGGGGGGCTGCCGAAGAGGCGTTGATCGTTCAATTGGACGAACGTCTGCGCGCCTTTGAGGGCTATATGGAAACGATGGAGGTTCGCAAAGCTTCGATCGAACTGCGCAGCATCTGGGTTGCGGGCAATGAATATCTGCAAGCCGCGGCCCCCTGGACCGTTGTGAAAACCGACCCCGCACAAGCCGCCGCGATGATCCGCCTCGCGCTGAACCTGATCCGGATCTACGCCGTGATCTCGCAGCCTTTCATCCCCGAGGCCAGTGCGTCCATGATGACCGGCATGCAAACCGAAGATTGGTCTTGGCCCAATGATCTGCGCCAAGCCTTGACCGCCCTGCCCGTCGGCCATGCGTTCACAGTGCCTGAGGTGCTGTTTCGCAAAATCACGGATGAGGAACGTGCCGAGTGGCAAGAGCGTTTTGCAGGCAAACGCGACTAAACCGCAGGTGTGATCCGCGCCCTGCAAAAGACGATTTGCAGCGGCATTCCCTGCGGCGACTGTCGTGATCATGGTCTGCTGCTTGGCACCGATCCAAACGGATTTCGCGTCGGGGCTTTGAGGGTGCAACCATCGATGCGCACCGGCCAAAAGCCCTTGCCCGTGACGCACTATCTGGCGGTGCCGCAGACCCCGAATGCCGGTCGCATGCGGCGCCGGTGATGCAGGCCCTGCCCGGTCAGATCCTATTGGTTTATCCAATATTCTCGTTGCGGGCAGGTCTATGCTTAATCGGCGATGACGTCTTGCCGTTGCTGGCCCAGACCTGCGATCCCCAGCTCTACCACATCGCCTGCCCGCAGATAGTGCGGTGGCTTTTTGCCCATCCCAACACCCGGAGGTGTTCCGGTCGAAATCACGTCGCCGGGATGCAAGGTCATGAACTGGCTCAGATAACTAACCACATGCGCCACACCGTAGACCATGGTCTTGGTCGAGCCGTCTTGCATGGTTTGGCCATTCACCGTCAACCACATCGACAGGTTTTGCGGGTCGGCCACCTCATCGCGCGTCACCAGCCATGGCCCCAATTGACCGAAATTATCGCAAGATTTGCCCTTGGTCCAATTTCCGGCCCGTTCCAACTGAAAGGCGCGTTCGGACACATCATTGGTCAATGCGTAGCCTGCAACGTAGTCCAAGGCGTCCGCCTCCGAGACATATTTGCATTTGGTCCCGATGACGACGGCCAGCTCAACTTCCCAATCGGTCTTTTCAGATCCGCGTGGGATGATGATCGGGTCATTTGGCCCGCAAATTGCACTGGTTGCTTTCATGAAAATCACCGGCTCTGGCGGCACAGCCATACCGCTTTCGGCGGCATGATCGGCGTAGTTCAGCCCGATACAGATGAATTTTCCGGTCCCTGCAACGCAAGGGCCAAGGCGCGCACCTTCGGCGACAATCGGCAAACTTGACGGGTCAATCTGTGCCAATTTCGCCAGCCCGGCCGGCCCAATCACATCGCCCTGAATGTCGCCAACATGCGCGGACAAATCGCGGATCGAGCCGTCATCTGCCAAAATAGCCGGTTTTTCGGACCCTGCAGGGCCATAGCGTAAAAGTTTCATTGTATTTTCCCTTTAGGTATTCGACCAGCCGCCGTCAATCACTTGGGCGGTGCCGGTCGTCAGACTGCTATCATCCGACGCAAGGTAGACCACCAGCGCCGCAACTTCTTCGACTGTTCCCAGACGGCCCATCGGCTGCCGCGCCATAAAAGATGCGCGCCCAACCTCGTAGTCGCCAAATTCCCGCATACGGTCTTGCAGCGACGGGCTTTCAATCGTGCCGGGGCAAATCGCATTGCAACGAATGCCTTGTGTGATGAAATCCGCAGCGATTGATTTGGTCAGGCCAATCACCGCCGCCTTGCTCGCACCATACGAGAATCGATTTGGGGCTGCGATGGTAGAGCCCACCACCGATGAAATATTGATGATCGATCCACCGCCATTTGCCAGCATTGCAGGCAGAAACGCCCGAATAATCCGGTATTGCGAGGTGACATTCAAGCTGAACGCCATCTGCCACTCGTCTTCGGTGCAATCCAGAATATTGGTTTGCGCCACCATGCCAGCACAGTTGAAAAGCACATCAGCCGCGCCGATTTTCACAGCCATTGCGGAAATCGCGGCGGGGTCCAGCACGTTGAAAACATGGGTTTCCAACCCTTCGGCGGCAAAACTCTCCAATGTCATTGCGTTGATATCCGTTGCCACAACGCGCGCGCCCTCACGCGCCATAGCCAAGGCCGCCGCACGGCCGATCCCCTGCCCCGCCGCCGTCACAAAAGCCGTCTTTCCTGAAAGCCTGCCCATAAATCCCCCTTTTTCATTATGTCCCGCGCGATCCCAAAGCGCGCATACCCGTTGACATGGGTCATGAATTTCTTCTGGCGTCAACCTTTGTGGCAGCGGCCTCGCACTCGGTTTGCGGCCTATGGTGGCACTGAAGGTTCCCTTTGAAATTGCCGTTATTTTGGCGCGTAACGTCAAAACGCGCCAAAGATATTTGGGACCGGCGCAATTCGGTTTTAGATCGGATTTAGGCGCGGGTGTGCCACCAAGGGTTTGAGATGGGATCGACCTTGACGATTGCCCCTATGGGCGCAAACGCCGCGTCTATTAAAGTGGTCACGAAATTGTGCATCCTGTGGGCGGGCGCGACGCGTCGAATGTGTTTTCGTCAAGGATTGAAAACAGGTAAGATGGCTACACCTTAGTAATGTTGATGAACAAGCCCTTTTTCTTGCAAAGGGGCAGCACATCCAAAGCTGGAGAGATTGCCATGAAAGCCCCGTTCTACAACCGCCGCTCCTTTCTTGTGGCTGCCGGGATAAGCAGTGCCGCGCTGATCAAGGGACCCACGAGTTTGATCTCGCCCGCTCACGCTCAAAGTTTTGCGCCGACAGCAACGATGCGTGGGGGCAGCAATAATTACCGCGCCAATACGCCTTTGGTCGATAGTTTGGGGTCCGGTTTCTTGATGTCGGGCATGGTGCGCTTGGCGGGCAGCGGCCAGCCGCTTGGCGGCGTGCGCATTCAGATTTGGGCCGCGACAGCACTGGGTGGCGAGCGTGAGCCACGCAACCATGGCAGCGTTTTGACCGCAGCGGATGGCACTTATCAGCTGGAGATGGAGCAAATCGTGCCCAATTTCGGCCAACCCCATGCGCATTTGGCCTATGATGACCCAGCCTTCAAAACCGTGTTCTTACGCCCGGTGATGCCAAGCGCCCGCGATACGTCTTTGCAGGCCGATTTCGTGCTGGCACCGGCCTGATCAACGGCCAAATATGACGGATAAACCCGCGCCGCGCCGCATTGCCGCCTTCACGATATGGTTGAGCTTGGCCCTTGCCCTAAGCGTGCCTGTCGCGATCGCAGCGACCAACCCGTTTCTGGAAGGGCGCAACTTTGCCTATCTTCTGGCAGGCTTTGCCGGGATCATTTGTCTGGCTTTGTTTCTTGTGCAACCCTTGCTGGCGGCAGGGTATCTTCCGAGTCTGCAAGGACCAAAAGGGCGAAAATGGCACCGCAGGCTCGGCTGGGCTATCGTGCTGGCCGTGCTGCTGCATGTCGGTGGCCTTTATATCACCAGCCCGCCTGACACGATTGATGCCTTGCTGCTGGTCTCGCCCACGCCGTTTTCGGTTTACGGCGTCATCGCGATGTGGGGCGTGATTGTGACCGCTTTTCTGGCCGCTTTGCGCGGCAGGCTTGGGTTGGGATATGTGAACTGGAAGATCTTGCATAACACGTTGGTTTTCACCGTGATTGCAGCCACCGTTATCCATGCATTGCAGATCGAAGGCACTATGGGTACGGCCTCGAAATGGGCGTTATGCGTTGGTGTGTTGATCGCAAGCGGTGCGACCTTGCTGGATCTTTGGCTGTTCAAGCCGCTAATCAGACGGCGTGCAAGGGCGCGGCGTCTGGCGCTTGAATAGAGGCGCCAGGCCAAGCGGGTAATGGCCTGCCTTTTGCGCCAAGACCGAAACGGCCTCTCAACACATGGCCGCAGACCACCTTAGACTTCGTTTGCCGCAAAAGGCTATTTTTTGGCTTTGGCTTCAAGCACATCCAGCCGTGCCGATAGGGTCGCATTTTCTTCGCGCGCCTTTTGCGCCATCGCCCGGACCGCGTCAAATTCCTCGCGCGTTACAAAATCGCGATCTGCCAGCCAGCGGTCCACCAGACTTTTCATTGCGGTTTCGGCCTCGGTCTTGGCCCCTTGCGCCACACCCATCGCATTGGTCATCAATTGCGACATGTCGTCCAAAAATTTATTACTTGTCTGCATGAGGGGCCTCCTTATGGCGCCGGGCGGGTACACTCCCTATATGGCAATCACGCGCCATAGGGGCAAGGGCTGTGCCGCAATCCGGTTGACTTCGTCGCAGCCGCGCTGGAAAACCCATGTGCCTGAACCGACCCTCAGCCGGGCAAAACCGTGCAAAAAGGATATCTCATGCAAGGCTACCTCGCCTTTCCCGACATCTCGCCCGAGATTTTCACGATCTCCTTGCTGGGGTTGAGCTTTTCC
>JBLIGH010000214.1:0-6065 GCA_047636855.1 Pseudorhodobacter sp. | reverse complement strand
GGTCATGCTTGCCGAACACAGCAAATCTGCGCTTGTTCCGGGGCTGGAACGTATCGCGATGCGTCTGGACCGGGATTGCGAGGCTGGACGCCTGACCACTGCCGAAAAAGACATGCGTTGGGCGTTGCTGGTCCCCGAGCTGACTTTGGCGATGGAAGCCCCGGGGGATTTGATCTTTGTCACCGGTGCATTCCGCGACGCAGGTGCTGTTTTGCCGCAGTTCATTGCGGATGCGGGTTGTGCAGTCGTGACATTGGGGCGGTTGGGTGTTGGGGGCCCTCAGGCGTTGGGCCTTGAAATGGGGGCAAATGCGCTTGCCGGCGGGTCAACCACACCCGGACCGTTGGCAGAGATTATCGTCGGGCCCAACACGGCGGATGATGCTGTGGCGACGCTTTTGGCATTGTTGCGACGGCTGGGGCGGGTGGTCGTGCAGGCAAACGGCACGGCCATCGGGCCCGAGATGATCCGCGCCATGCACTTGGCCTTGCTGCATCAAGAGGATCAGCAAGGGGCAGGGCCGGTGCTTGATTTGTTGCAACGTTGGGGCATGGCCGGTGCAGCCGCAACAGTGCCGTCTGACCTTTGGGGTGGCATTGCGGCGCCGGTTTTGGGTGCGCTGGCCAATTGTGGCATGCGACTTTTGGGCGAGGGGCGGGCACAGCGGCCATCAGACATCGATTTGGTCATGTCGCTGGGGCAGGGGTTCCCGCGCTGGGGCGGCGGGCCGATGCTTTGGGCGCAACGGCGTGGGCTTTTGGTTTTGCGCCAGGATCTGGACCATTGGGCTCAAGACGCGCCAGAGCTGTATGCGCCAGCCCCCTTGTTGACGGCACTGATCCATGACGGCCTGACGCTGGCTGCGCTGAATGATGCCTAAGGTCAGTTCAGCCTAGAACGATCCCTAAAACGACAAACATCAGCCCCAGCGCCGAGATCCCCAAAGCGCCCATGTTCAGCACCACGACCTTTTGCAAGGCGGCCCGCATTTCAGTATCGGGCAGCCCCGATTTGCGCGCCCGCATCGCCAGAACGATGCACCAAACCAATGCGGCAACCCCAGCCAATGCCACGACTGCCCCGACCCAGATCAGCACTTCCATCCTGATTTCCCCTTGTTGGGCCGCGCCGTTGCGACCGTCGCATTTGGCCTAGCCCGACAATCTGGCGGTGGCAAGGTGGATGGGCGCTTGAACTGCGCCCCCTCGCCGCGTTAGGGATGGTCAAACCTTCAGGAGAGGCAGTTATGAGCGACCAGATCGACCAATATTCCGTCACCGCAGATGAGCTGCGCGCCTTTATCGAGCGCGCCGAACAACTCGCCTCGGAAAAAAAAGACATCGCCGAACAGGAAAAAGAACTGTTCGCCGAGATCAAAGGCCGGGGCTATGACACCAAGGTCCTGCGCAAGGTGATTGCATTGCGCAAACGCAAGCCCGATGAAATTGCCGAAGAAGAAGCTGTGTTAGAGATGTATAAGACCGCACTCGGTATGTCCTAAAGGCGCAAAATGGATTGGCGTCAGGGCACCAAAACCTTGACGCCGTCCATTGCCATGATCCGCGACACGTCTTGGTCATAGCTATCGCTGAGCGCATCGATCCGGCTTTCGGTCCATCCGGGGAAATCCAGCTCGACGTCAATCTTTTCGGGCAAAGCGAACTTGTCCAGAAACGCCGAGACGATGCGGCGGCGCTGCACGACATTCTGCGGCGGATGCGTCGCGACGTAGCTTGCCATTCGTTGCATCCCATCCGCTGACATGATCGAGGCCAAAAGGTCGTCGCAATCTTCCAAAGTCAGATCCTCGCTATGACCCGATACGGTTTGCAGGACCTCTGGCCACAGCAGTGGGGTGTCTTCATCGCACCAAACCGTCACGGCAACGGAAGGGTTGGCACGTCGAAGCGAGGCGATCAAATCCGACCAGCGCAAGGTTTCTGGATCAACACCTTCCAGAAATTCCTCGATGTTGCGCCCACGCTGCTTTAGAAACATAGCAGGGATAAAGGTTGCGGGGTTGCGGATCGCCAGATGAAACTCGGTTTCGATCCCGGGAAAAACCTGGCAGAATGCGTGCATCCTATCGCCGGCAGAGCCGTAAAACACCTCGCGCACGGCACCCGGTGCATAGCCCATAAAATTATCCCAAGACAGGATCAGGCGCTCGGCCTCATCCTCTGTCATGATCTGATCCAGAACCAGCGCTTGTGTGTCCCGGTCCGCAGGTTGGCCTTTCAACGCCATCGCCGTATCGCGCATCAGGTTGCGGTATTTGGCAGGCCCCGGCACAACGATACCTTCGCTTGCCAAGACCCCGCGATTTTTCAATAAGCAGCGCAAAAGGCGTTCTTCGTCGGTACAATGGGTGCCGAGGTGATAAACTATGCGCATAGGGGCTTTCCGAGTGTGAAATAGGGTCTTGGTCTTATTAGGCACAATGTCGCGACTATACGAGCTTTTCTGGACAGTTAAACCGCTTTCCTGTAAGCGCAACTTGCGATGACCTACCAAAACACTCAACATCCCCCGCTTTTGCGCCTGCGCTGGCCAGACCCTTGGTCGGTCGGCAGCATTTTGATTGCGGCAGTGGTACTTGCACCGATCATTTCGGTGATTTGGTTGGCATTTTATCCGGTTGAAAACATCTGGCCGCATTTGTCTGCCACTGTCCTGCCGCGTTATCTGGGCAACACATTGGTCTTGATGCTTGGGGTCGGGGTTTTGACGGCTGCGGTGGGAACCGGCGCTGCCTGGCTTGTGGCAATGTACCGTTTTCCTTTCAGCCGGTTTTTGGATTACGCGCTGCTGTTTCCGCTGGCGATCCCGGCTTATGTCGGTGCCTACGCCCTTGTGGATTTTTTCGACTATTCCGGCGTGGTGCAGACCTATCTTCGGGTGGCCTTTGGTTGGGCCAATTCGCGCGATTATTGGTTTCCGGCGATCCGCACGCCCGGGGCCGCGATTATCGTGCTGTCCGCCGCGCTTTACCCCTATGTTTACCTTTTGGCCCGCGCGGCGTTTCGGGAACAATCTGGCTGCACCTACGAGGTCGCACGGGCGCTTGGCACCGGTCCGTTGGGATTGTTTCGGCGTGTCGGTTTGCCATTGGCCCGCCCCGCAATAGCAATGGGCGTGGCGTTGGCGCTGATGGAAACGGTCGCTGATTTTGGCACGGTCGAGCATTTTGGCGTGCAAACATTGACCACCGGGATCTTTTCGGTTTGGCTTTCGGGTGGCAATGCGGGGGGGGCTGCCCAAATCGCGTTGGTCATTTTGGCGATCGTCGCGGTTTTACTGGGGATAGAGCGGGTCAGCCGCCGCAATGCCCGCTTTCACCGTCCCACACGGGCGTCAAGGCCACTAGAGCCGCAGCAATTGATCGGCGCAAAGGGCTATGCCGCAAGCCTGGCCTGCTTCTTGCCCTTCGCTATGGGCTTTTTGCTGCCGGTTGGGGTGATGCTGGGCCATGCGCTGCAAAACCCACAGGCTTGGGTGTCTGAAGGGTTAATGAAAGCGCTTGGCCATACGGTGCTGGTGGGCGGGATTGCCGCCGTTGTCACGGTGTCTGGCGCGGTTTTTGTGGTGTACGGCGTCAGGATGGCACGTCGTAATCTGCCCCGATTGGTGTTGCCTGTCCTATCGGTTGGCTATGCTGCGCCGGGCGCTGTATTGGCCATTGGCGTGTTGATCCCAATGGCAGCGTTGGATCATCGCCTTGCCGATTTCAGTGTGGCGATGACGGGGTACGAGCCGGGACTGCTGTTGACCGGCACGGCAGCTTCGCTTGTTCTGGCCTATGTCGTGCGGTTCTTTGGGATCGCGCAAGGGGCGGTGGACAGCGCCTTTGGTCGGGTGTCGCCGTCATTGCCAATGGCGGCGCGGTCGCTGGGACAAGGCGCTAGTGGTACTTTGTATTCGGTGTATCTGCCTTTGATGCGGGGCTCTGTTGCGACAGCGCTGCTGGTGGTTTTTGTCGATTGCGTCAAGGAACTCCCCGCAACCCTTTTGCTGCGCCCGTTTAACTACAATACCTTGTCAACGCGGGTATATGAGCAAGCCAGTCTGGAACGTTTGGGTGAAGCGGCACCTGCCGCGCTGTTGGTCATGCTGGTGGGCCTTGCCGCCGTTGCGATCCTCGCCCGCACGAATCGCAAAATTTGAAAAAAATTGCATCCCCCCCCCCTTGCGTCGGCCGAATTTGCCGTTTATCTGACGCGTAATGCCCCTATAGCTCAGCTGGTAGAGCATCTGATTTGTAATCAGAGGGTCCGCGGTTCGAGTCCGTGTGGGGGCACCATCTTTTCAACGGGTTAGACGATTTAGGCCTTCATGGTTGTGTCAAGTTGTGTCATCCGAGTTGTGTCTTTGTTCTCCGCAGCTCGATCACGGTGTTCACATCAGCGTTTTTATCGCTGCGATCGTACCGCGCTGTCATCGTCGCGCTGGCATGGTTTGCAAAGCGCTGGCGCTGCTCTGCCGTTGCCCCTGCTGCTTTGGCTTCCGTGACTGCACCGGCGCGGCTGTCCATCGCATAGACCTCATCGGGCACTCCTGCCTTGCGGGCAAACTTGCGGAACGTGGTCTGCCAATGGCGCTTGGTGTAAGGCCTGCCGGCGTCCATCTTAATGACGGGCCCTACTCTCTGGTCCATCGGGATCTGCATCAGGCGTGCGCGTATTTCCGGGACGATGGTAAGGTCAAACACCATTGCATCCGGCGAAGACTTTTCAGTTTTGGAAGGCGTCTTGCTCAATGTGGTGATGCCTTGGTTGATCATGTCCCAGGTCATGCCATCGGCCCAGCGTTGCTTGCCGCCATAATCAAGCCACTGTCCGCGCACGTCCACAGCACGCAAGCCAAACTCCCACTGGCAAGAGAACCCAAGGGCGAAGCCTGTGTTCCCTGCCTCGTCTGCTGCTGCGATGACTGCCTGTGCTTGGTCGCGTGTCATGGCAATCTCACGGCGACGTGGGGTGGTGATCCGCATTTGGGCCAAGATATTCTTGATCCGCATTGCATCGGGCGCCTCAATGCGAACCCCGTGTGAAGTCAGATAGCGCAAGGCCGTGAAGCGGTTGTGGATCTGGTGGGTTGCATCAAGGGGCTTTGGTGGTAGACCACTCTCTGCACGGCTGGCATTCTCTTCCTTGCGGCGGCTGATGAATTTGTCAGTCATGGCCTTCTTCCAGCGCATCAAAGTTTCAAAGTTCGTATCCGCTAACATCACGCCGCCGATAGCCACTTCTAAGGGCTTGAGCGTTTGCAGATAACTCTGTCGTGTGCTGGCTTTCACGTTCTCATTGTACGGCGAAAACTCGTCGGTCTTGAACTTGCCAATAAGCCAAAGCCAAGATCCGGGTTTCACCAAAGCGTCCTCTTTGTTGTACCAGCGCAGCATTTCGCGTGTCAGTTCGCGCGCCTTGGAAGCCCGCTCATTGTCGCGGCCATCGCCTTCCTCGCCCACTAATCGGATGGGGTCAGTAAAGTATCCTTCCTTGGTATATTTCTTGGTGGCTCTCCAATAAAACCAACGCTTTATCTTTTGAACGAATGGCGCATAAGACGGGTCGGACCCATCCAATAGATCTTCATTAAAACGCATCTAAATTTTCTCCTGAAAGTGGTGTTGTGGTGTCTGCCCTTTTATTAGGGGCATTGTCAGGATCAGCGATACGGCGTCTTCTTGCAATCCATGCTTCAAGATCGGCACGAAGTGTCATCCCGACAAGCCTGTCTTTCCTCGGGAAACCATCAACTTCAAGCTTCGGGCGGTTTGTGCGCAGCCATCCGACCTTGCGGCCAAGGTGATGCGCTACGAGCGTGTCTGGCAGATAAGCTGGCTCAGTCATGTCAGGCTCCGCCGTTTCTTGATTTGGCGTGTCATGCTGCCACCTTCCTTTCAATCAAATGGGCGCAGTTGGCGCGGGCCAAGGCCTCTGCCAGATCCGGGCAGACAGAGTTGCCGCAGCAGCTGACCTGCACGTCTTTTGTAAATGGGTGCCAGACCCAATCGCCCGCTTCTTCTTTCCAGACGCCTTCAATGACGTAATCATCTGGGAATC
>JBLIGH010000213.1:0-6088 GCA_047636855.1 Pseudorhodobacter sp. | reverse complement strand
GTCAACGGCCCAACGCTGGTGCCGTTGCTGACCTTGGGCATTCCCGGCGACAATGTGACCGCCATTTTGTTGGGGGCCTTTGTGGCGCAAGGGCTGCGACCCGGCCCGCAATTGTTTGAAGAGCAGGGTGCCACCGTGTTTGCGATCTTGGTGGCGATGGTTTTTGCCAATCTGCTGTTCTTGGTGATCGGCTACCTTTCGATCCCGTTCTTTTCGCGGTTGGTGACGATCAAGGTGTCGATCCTGATACCAATGGTCATCATGTTCGCCTTTGCCGGTGCCTATGTCTTCCGGTCGGACTCGGTCGATCTGCTGATGCTGGTGTTCTTTGGGATCTTGGGGATCGTGGCGCGCATCGCAAAGTTCGACCTGATGCCGATGGTCATGGGGTTCATCCTTGGGCCGCCTATGGAATACGCCTTTGGCCAGACTGTTGCCATGGCCAATGGCGACGCGCTCGGCTTCTTTTTGAGCGAGCGGTTGGGCGCCGCCGCGGTTCTTGTCTGCATTCCGTTTATCGGGTTCGCGCTGTGGAAACGCGTGAGCCGTGTATCGACACCGCACTGACACTGTTCCCGGTCTGCGAGCGACGGCATCTAGCCCCCGACCGGCCTAACGAGAAGATGCAAATGGGAGGACTAAAATGTTGAGTAAATCAATGAAGACAGTTGCCGGAATGATGGTTGCGACCGGGTTGGTCGTTGCTGCATCCTTTGGGCCGGCCTTGGCTGAGTATCCGGAAAAGCCGATCACGATGGTGATCCCGCTGGGGGCAGGTGGGTCGCATGACCTGAATGCACGGGTGATCACCTCGATCATCCCGACCTATCTCAATCAGGCCATGATCGTGCGGCTGACGCCGGGCGCTGGTGGGCAAAAAGGCACGCAAGAAGTCGCAAAGTCTGCGGCAGACGGCTATACCTTGTTGTTCACGCATAACTACATCGACGAGCTGCAACAGCACGTGGAAACGCTGCCCTATGATCCCAACAAAGACTTCGTGGCGGTGGCCCGTATCAACTATGCCCCGATTGCGGTCATCGTGCGTTCGGACAGCCCCTACAATACCTTTGAGGATCTTGTTGCGGCCTCCAAGGCCGATCCGGGTGGTGTCCAAATGGCCCATTCGGGTAACTGGGGGGCGTTGTTTGTGCCGGCGGCACAGATGATGAAGGCGCTGGATATGAACTGGAACATGGTGCCTTACCAAGGGGGCGGGCCCGCTTTGCAAGCCTTGCTGAGCGGCGATGCCGATGTGACCATGGCCTTCCCGTCATCCGTGGCAAGCCATGTGGAGGCGGGCACAGTGCGAATTCTGGCCACTGCGGGCGCGACGCGTTTGTATCCCGACATCCCTACCTTTGGGGAAGTGGGCGTTGCGGGCGATGTGGGCTTTATGCACCGTGTGGTTCTGGCGCCAGCCGGAACGCCAGACGCTGTTGTTGCGACACTTTCAGCGGCTTTTAAGGCGTTGGAAAGTGACAAGACCTTTACCAACATGATGGGCCGGATGGGCGAGAACGTCGATATCATCGATGGCCCAGCCTATGAAAACATGCGGGCCGAGCAAAACGTGGCTTATAAAGAGCTCGTGAAGGCGCTGACCTCGCAATGATTTCAACGACATGAACAGAAGTCTCGGGCGGCGCCACACGGGGCCCCCGGCCGAGACGCCAATTGCCCCCGCGCGTTGGGCAAATTGGCCCCTAGTCGGTACCGTGCCTATTTTGGTCACGGCCAAAAACGCAAAATCCGGAGGAAAAAAATGTTCAATTTATCCAAACTTCTCCCCCCAATAGCGTCTATTCTGTTGCTCTCGGCCACTGCTTTGCAGGCGGATGTAAAGCTGCAAGATGGCACCATTCTGTCCGACGCGCCGACCTTTATCGTCACCTATATCGAAGTGGATGCTGCCACGTCGGGTACGGCCGCGACCTTGATCAAGGAACAGACCGCTGCCAGCAAATCCGAGGATGGCAACACCCGGTTTGAGGGCTTGCAGCGGGTCGGCCAGGCCAATCACTTTGTTATCCTCGAGGCTTGGTCCACCCCCGAGGCGCGCGCAGCACACGCTGCTGCGGCCCATACGGTTGCCTTTCGCAATGGGCTTGAGCCGATGCTTTACGCGCCCTATGACGAGCGGCCCCATGTCGGGCTGGTTGCCGCGGATGTTGCAGCGATCCCAGCGGGTACGGCGGACACTGTCTATGTCATCACCCATGCAGATATTATCCCGCCAGAGCAATTCGCGCCTTGCGAGCGTCAGGTCGATCCTGCCGGCCCTTGCGGAAACGAGATGATGACGGATCTGGCCACGTTCGGACAAACCCAGTCAGGGAACATGCGGTTTGACATCTTGACGCAGTCGAACCGGGGCAACCACATGTCGGTCGTCGAGATGTGGGACAATGCAGCGTCGCAGTCCGTGCATCAGACTTCGGCTGAAAAGAAGGCGTTTCGCAATCAGCTGTCGGGCATTGCAGCCGCTGGCGGGGTCAATTCCGATCCGCAATTCGTGCTGAATATGCTGACTGGCAGCCTGTATGACGAGCGTCTTTTTAAACTGATCAGCAATTGACGCTTTGACCAACCATGTCCCGGGCGGATGGAATTTCCCCCGGGATCTTAGATCAATTGAGGCACGTTATGGCAAGGCCTGTCCCTTTACAGCGCACGAACCCCAAGCTCTGCGGCCAGGGCATCAAGCTGCGCGCGCAAGGCGGCGGGAAGGGGGATGCCTTTCGCGCTCCGTTCTGCCGTCACACGGTGCAACCGTTCGCCGGGCAGCCGGATCTCGTCGACACCGGGCAGGCGTGGCGACGATTTCATCTCGTCCCAGATCGCATCGATTCCGGCGCGAAACACATCCGGGTCGGCGAAGGCCTTGATATCAAGCGCCAGGATCAGATGACCCGTGTTTGTCACAGAGGTGCTGTCGGCGTTGAAATCCACGACGTCACGCCCAAAGGCTGCACCGTTCAGCGTGCCGGCCAATATGCCAAAGACAAGGGCCAAGCCATAGCCCTTTGCGCCACCGATCGGCAGCAAGAACCCTTCGGACGCGCGGTTGGGGTCGGTCAAGGGGGCACCGTTTTTGTCGATCATCCAACCTTCGGGCATCGTCTCGCCGCGCTGCGCTGCCGTCTTGACCTTGCCGTAAGCCGCCACTGTGGTTGCCATGTCCAGCACAATGGGCGGTCGCTTGGCCGCAGGAATTGCCACGGCAATCGGGTTGGTGCTAAGCAACATCTCGGTCCCGCCCCATGGTGGCAAGTGATTGGCGCTGCCAACTGCGATATAAAGCCCGATCATATCCTTTTTCAGCGGCATCATCGCATAAAGCGAGGCAGGCCCTGCATGGTTCGAATGGCGCGCGCCGACCCAGGCGATGCCGCTTTTTTCGGCCTTTTCCATCGCAAGTTCGGTGGCGTGTTGCATCACCAAATGGCCAAGCCCATTGTCACCGTCGATCAGCGCCATGGCGGTGCGGTCCTCGATCCGGCGAAACTTTGGGGCGACATTCAGGCCGCCCGCCCGAATGCGGCGAACATACATCGGCAGCCGAAACACCCCATGCCCGTCTTGGCCCATCAGATCGGCCTGCGTCATCAAACCGGCGGCTGTCATGGCATCTGCCTCGGGCATGCCAAGGGCTTGAAAACATCTGGCAATGAAGTCTTGCAGGACTGTGCTGCTGACATGATCATCGGGCTGTGACATCGGGGCGGTCTCCTGAGGCGCTTGGTTCTGGCTCAACGTGCGAAATGGTTAAAAAGGGGAACGATATGACTGGTGGGATTGTTGTAAAATATGAGGGCATTACGCCCTTTGCGCGGGGCGACGGTGTGGTGACGCGCCTGATGGTGGGCAAGCATACCGACCCGTCGGCGCCCTTCACCTCTGGCACGACGGTCTTTCCGCCCGGCAGTGCGGCCCCGCTGCACAGCCACAACTGTTCCGAGCAGGTCACGATCTTGGAGGGTCAAGCCGAAGCCTTGATCGGTGGGGGCGTGATGCAGCTTGGCCCGATGGACACAACGTTTCTGCCCGCAGATGTCCCACATTACTTCCGCAATACCGGGGACGGCAGGTTGGTCATTTTGTGGATCTACGGTAGCCGGGACGTGACACGCACTTTTACGCAAACCGGGGAAACCGTGCCGCATATGTCGCCGCGTGATCAGGTCTAAGCGGGCGCGTAGCTGTTTATTGCGGGCGGGGGCAACGTGCATATTGTACCGTCCTCGTAATATGGTTGACCAATGAACATAAGATGCTTCCTTATCCAGAATAATACATGATATATCCTTGCAAATGGCAATAAAAGTACTTTATTTTAATCTGTGTAGGGCCTGCTTCAAAGCCCGAAAATCAACTCGAAAACAAAGTAAAAGGTAAACCAATGAGCGCTATGGTTCTAGCACGAGTCCGAGCCTGGATTGCAGGGTCCGCGCTTACAGAGGGCGCACAATTACCCGCCGAGCGCACGCTGTGTGCGACCTTGGGGGTCAGCCGCGCTGAACTGCGCAAGGCGCTTTTGCTGTTAGAGGCCAGTGGCAGCCTGACCCGCGAGATCGGGCGCGGCACATTTTTCACCAAAAAGCCGGAACGCAGCAAGCCCGGCGCGTCGCAAGCGACGATCGAAGAGCTGGCCGAACGCACCGGCCCGCATGAAGCGATGATCGCGCGCCTGACGCTAGAGCCGGAACTGGCCCGGATGGCCGCAATGCATGCAGCCCCGCGACATTTGCGCGAGTTGCGCCGACTTGCAAAGGCGATGCGGACGGCTTCAAGCTGGCTGTCTTACGAAGAAATGGATTCCGATTTTCACGACATCCTCGCCGAGGCGTCGGGCAATTCACTGCTGCACGAATTGCACAAGATCATGAATGGCGTGCGGTTTGTCGTGGTCTGGCGCCGTCTTAACACGCCCGAGGTTGCGCCGGGAAAAGACTATCACTCTTTCGACGAACATGACGTGATCGTCGCCGCCTTGGAAGAGCGGGACGGGACGGCTGCCTATAAGGCGATGCAGATCCATCTGCAAAGTACGCTGGCCACAATGACCCGTGCCGCGGACTCGGGGCTTCAACAAGCGCGCAGCATCGAAGTTGACGCTGCCGCAAAAATGGGAAATTGACCGAATGAGACAGATCGAAGTTGCTGTGATCGGATGCGGGTGGTGCGGCGGAATACGCGCGGAAACGCTGGCAAAGTCCGCGCTGGTGGACAAGCTTCACATCTGTGAAATCAAGCCAGATCGCCTAATCGAGGTCCAAGCGTTGACCAATCCGGCCACGGCAACCATTGACTATCAAGATATTATCGCCAATCCCGACATTTCGGTGGTCTATATCTCGACCACGCCCGAGGGCTCGCATTATCCGATTGCGCGGGACTGCCTGAAAGCGGGCAAGCATGTTTTGCTGGAAAAACCCATCGCGCTGGAACTGTGGCAGGCTGACGATCTGATCGCGATTTCACGCGAAAAGCAGGTGAAGTTTACCATCGGGTATTCGCAGCGCTTCAATCCCAAGATCGCCTATGCCAAGAAATCGGTGGCCGAAGGCAAGTTGGGCAAAGTGGTTAACGTCATGGTTAGCCGCCATTTGTCGCGCACCCTTGGCAAGAAGATCGCAGGCCGGGTCAAGCTGTCGCCTGCGGCTATGGAATCCACCCATGACCTTGATTTTGTGTTCTGGATGCTCGCCCCGGCGAAACCGGTCAAGATTTATTCCCAAGGCGCTTATGGCTACATGAAGGATCTTAACGGCTCGTATGATTGTATGTGGAGCACGGTGACCATGGATGACGGCACGCTGGTGGTGATTGGCGGCGGCTGGAACCTGCCACCAAGCTATCCGAATTACTGTGGGACCTGGATCGAGATCACCGGGACTGAAGGCGCGTTGATCCTTGACGACACCTCGCGCGACAATTGGTTGAATACCGTGGCCGAGGGGACGCAATATCCGATGTCGACGATGCCGGGGGAACATGTGGATCATATGTTTGCCGGGCAAATGGGGCCGGAGACGCTGCATTTTCTTGAATCCGTCCTGCTTGACCGCGATCCGATGGTCGCACC
>JBLIGH010000212.1:0-6120 GCA_047636855.1 Pseudorhodobacter sp. | reverse complement strand
GAAAATCGCGGTATTCATGCCCACGACCTGCCCCACAGTGTCAAACAGCGGTCCGCCGGAATTGCCCTTGTTGATCGCGGCATCGGTCTGGATGAAGCTGTCATAGGGGCCAGAATTGATATTGCGTCCCATCGCCGAGACGATGCCCGAAGTCACCGTACCACCCAGCCCAAAGGGGTTCCCAATCGCCACCACCGCATCACCGACCCGCAGCTTTTCAGAGGCTCCAAAACTGGCGAAGGGCAGGCCCGAGGCCTTGTCGAGTTTGATCAACGCCACATCGGTCAACGGATCAGTGCCGATCACATGTGCGCCAAACTCGCGCCCATCATCCAACTTTACCTTGATGATGGTCGCGCCATCGACAACGTGATTGTTGGTGACAATCTCGCCATCTGCCGAGATCAAAAAGCCTGAACCAAGGCCATGCATCACGTCATCGCCCCGAGGTGTGTTGGGTTGGCTAAATTGCGGATTGCCCTGACCAAAACGTTTCAGAAACTCATCAAACGGCGAGGGATGGCCAAACTGCTGGCCCCCATCAGCGGCCATTGGTTCGGTCGATTTGGACGTCACTTCGATGAAAACAACCGACGGGGTGACCTTTTCGACCAAATCAGCATAACCGGCGATCGGAACATCTGCCCAAGACGGGGCAGTCACCATAATAGCCAGCGCCGAAATGCTGATAGTGCTGGAAAGAAGCGCCGTCCACAACGGTTGGCGCATGCGGGGTCAGATCGAGGATTTCATCATGGTCTCCTGAATTATGTGATGGCCCAATTGGGCTTGATCTTTGCGCAATCTGCGATCGCAGCATGACCGTCACTTTGCCGCTGCTTTACAAATCGGTAAGCTTCGAAAGTCGTCCCGGGCCTAAACAATGTCGATGTTTGGAAACTGTCTGAGGTCGGTGCGCAGCCCCGGCCGCCAGAAAAACCGCGATGAGGGTCGCAGCAATGCCACCCGGGGCAATCACGAACAGGCTGAAGCGGCCACCTCCGGCAGCGGCCCCCCAGATTGTCGGCCTCAAGAACGCCGGTTTGCACATGCGCCGCGCACAGCGCCGATGCGTATCCCGCCGCTGTCAGGCGGGATTGCGCACAGCATCGGGCATGAACACAACCTTGTTGCGTTGCGCAAGCCAAGCAAGAACCGGCCCCGCGACGAACAGTGACGACGCGGTCGCGATGATCACACCCGCAATCATCGGCCAAGCAAAGCCCGATACGGCTGGCCCGCCCCAGATCGCCATCGGCACAATCGCTACCAATGTCGTGCCAGAGGTGAAGATACACCGTGCCAGAACCTGATTAAGGCTTCGGTCGATGACATCTGCCAAAGGCTCGTCGCCACCTCCCGCAAGGTGCTCGCGGATCCGGTCATAGACCACGACCTTGTCGTTGACCGAATAGCCAATCAGGGTCAGCATCGCGACGATGGTGGTCAGGTTCACCTCCCAGCCCATCAGGGCGATGACGCCGAAGGTCTTGGTGACATCCAAAAACAGCACCGCGATGGCCCCAACTGCAAAGTGCCACTCGAACCGGACCCAGATGTAGGCCAGCATCGCCAGCACTGCGAGGCCAAGCGCCAGCAGGCCGCTGGTTGCCAACTCGCCGCTGATCGTTGGGCCCACCAGATCGACCTGATTGAACACGGCATCAGGGATCAGTTGCGCCGTCGCTTGTTCGACCGCGGTAACCGTGGCCTGTCCGGCCTGACCTTGCACCCGGATCAGTGCCTCGTTGGGGTCGCCGAAGGCCTGTAGGCTGGCGTCGCCCGGAACCTGTGCTGCAATGGCTGCACGCAGCTCGGACAACGGTACGGGCGCGTCCGAATGCAAAATCATCTGGACCCCGCCGGTGAAATCGATCCCAAGGCTTGGCCCCGGCATCACGAGCAGGCCGAGCGAGCCCACAGACAACACCGCCGATACCGCAAGCGCCAAGCGCCCGCGCCGCATGAAGGAAAACGCCCCCGGTGCAGGCACCCCACCGATCAACGGCTTGATTTCCAGCCGCTTAAGTTTGCCGCGACGCACCAACGTCTCCATCAAGAACCGCATCAGTGCGACGGCTGTGAACATCGAGATGACGATGCCAAGGCTCATCGTGACGGCAAATCCCCGGATCGCCCCTGCGCCAAACTTAAACAGCAACACCATCGCAAGCAGCGTGGTGATATTGGCGTCCAGAATTGTCGCCCATGCCCGGCCATAGCCAAGCGTCAGCGCCTTGATTGCCACCGCACCTTGGGCGGTTTCCTCGCGGATACGGCTGAAGATCAAGATGTTACTGTCGACCGCGATGCCAAGGCACAGGATGATCCCGGCAATCCCCGGCAACGTCAATGTTGCGCCCAAAAACCCGAGGGCCGTCAGCGTCAGCATCACGTTCAGCCCCAGAATGGCGCTGGCCAGCAGGCCCCAGCTGCCATAAAGCCCGACCATCATTGCCACCACCAGCGCCAAACCGATGCCACCCGTAATCAGCCCCGCCTTGATCGAATCCGCGCCCAGTGCCGCGCCGACACTGCGTTCCTCGATCACAGCAAGCGAGGCAGGCAGCGCCCCCGAGGTCAGAAGCACTGCCAAGGTTTGCGCCTCTTCAACTTTGAAATTACCGGTGATCTGGCCCTTGCCGCCGGAAACGGCCTGCTTGATCACCGGGGCTGTCAACACCTGACCATCCAGAACAACGGCAAAGCGCTGGCCAATATTCGCACCGGTGATTTTTGCAAAGGCAATTGCACCTTGCCGATCAAAGCTGAATGTCACCATCGGGTGACCGGTGTTTCGCTCGAAACCAGAGGCCGCAGACTCCAGCCGATCACCCGACAGCGCCACATGATCCTCGACCGCAATATCACCCGAGCCGTCCTGTAGCGGCAACATCGACACGCCGGGGCCCGGGCCGGGTGCGACCATCTGGAAGCTCATCTTTGCCGTGGATCCCAGCAGCGCGCGCAGTTGGGCCGGGTTTTCGACGCCCGGCATCTGCACAAGAATACGGTCGGCGCCAACCCGGCTGATCACCGGCTCGGACACACCGACCTGATCGACGCGGTGGCGGATTACCTCGAGGCTGGCATCGGCAGCAGCGGTTGCCGCTCGGTCAAGCCCGGCGTCGTTCAAGGCCAACCGCAGCATTCCACCCGAGGATGAGATGGTAAAATCCGGTGGAAAACCGGGCTGGGTAGCGGCAGCGCCAGCGGCCTGCAAAGCCGACAAAAGCGCCGCGTTTCCGGGCACCGATATGACAGTGCCATCAACCCGGATCGTGCGGGGGTTCAGTTTTTGGGTCTTCATTTCGGCGATCAGCGTTTGGCGCAAATCTTGCAGATGCGTCTCGGCCAGATCAGCACGGTCGACTGCCAGAAGCATAAGTGCGCCGCCTTGCAAATCGAGGCCAAGCGAGACGGTTTGGCTGGTTTCCCACGAAGGGAGGCTGTCGCGAAAATCCTTGGGCAGAAAGTTCGGTATTGCCATCGCAACCGCCAGAAGCAGGAGGACGGCATAGGTCATCACGACCCATATTGGTCTGCGCATTTCAAAGTATCCTTTGGTGCCTGATATTTCAGTTTGACGTCGAAATGTCAGACTGCAGGCGGTCCCCGGACGGGCGGAAGGATAGAGGTCTCGATACTGGAAAGGCGCTTGCCCTGTTCCCAGGTAATTCTGACAAAAGCCGCGTACTTTGCCACTGTTTTGGGCGAAACAGGCCCAATGATTTGCGGCGTGTCGTCTGCGCTGTGTTGGGCGCGCAAAATCTGGCTTTGCACCGCCGGGATCGACGATGCAAATTGGATTTGGTTTGCAGCCGCGGGCTGGGCGCTGGCCGCGACTCGGCCGACGTGATCTTGCGGCGCGCCGAACAACGCCAACGCAAGTACCAGCAAAAGACGCGCCTTAATCGCAACCAATCCCGCCACCAAGTAGCCGCCGCCCCGGATCATCGTCGTTGCGCCCGAAAAATGCCAAAGCCCATAGCGATACAATCGATTGGAAACTGTTGGATCGGTACCTGCCGGGCCATGATCCAACGGCCACAGACAAGCATCTTGGTTGCGAAAAACATCCCCGTTAGGCCAGCAAAGAGGAAGACATAGTCCAAGCCGAGGCCCTCACGGGGGACAAAAGCTGTCCCGGTGCGATATTTGTAGATATCGCAAAGTTTTTGCAAGGCCGTTGCACAGAGTTTTCAGTTTGAGATCGGCGGCTTATCGCTTGTCACAACGCGTCTTTGCCACCTGTGAGTGCGGCAAAGTTTCAAGAGCGTCTTGCAAATATATATACCATTAACGGGGCGTTGTTTACCGATTGGCCAAATGCCACATCCCGGATGCTGAGGCCTAGCGCGCCCCCTGCCCCATGATTTGGGGCCTCTGGCGCCGAATGCCCCCTGTCAGCGATATTTAAAGGAGCCTTACCGCATGGACGTTCTGTTCATTGATTTCTTGGGAAAACCTGTCTGGAGCTGGGTTGGCTTTCTGGTTCTTGTCCTTGCACTTTTGGTCTTTGACCTCGGTGTGCTGCAACGCAAATCCCACGAGATCGGGGTGCGTGAAAGCCTGTTGCTTTCGGCCTTCTACATTACAGTTGGCTTGCTTTTTTCTATCTGGGTTTGGTATTTTCTGGGTGAAGCCTCTGCCATTCAATATCTGACAGGGTTTGTTGTGGAAAAGAGCCTCGCTTTGGACAATATCTTTGTCATCGCGATGATTTTTGGCTATTTTGGGGTGCCGCGCGCCTATCAGCACCGGGTGCTGGTCTATGGGATCATTGGCGTTATCATTTTGCGCGGCATCATGATCGGCCTTGGGGCTGCTGTGGTCGCGCGCTTTGACTGGGTGCTTTTGATTTTTGCGGCGTTTTTGATCTTTACCGGCATCAAGATGCTGATGTCGGGTGGCGCTGATTATGATGTCGCGGCCAATCCGGTGCTAAGGTTCATGCGTCATAGGTTTCGGGTCACCGATGGCCTGCACGGCGAACGCTTTTTCGTGCGCGCGCCCGACCGAAAAACCGGCAAGATGGCGCTGTTTGTGACGCCGCTTTTTCTGGCGCTTGTGATTGTCGAACTGGCCGATGTCATTTTCGCCGTGGACTCGATCCCCGCGATTTTTGCCATCACCCAAGACCCCTATATTATTTACACCTCCAACATCTTTGCGATCCTTGGTTTGCGCGCGCTTTACTTTGCGCTGTCAGCCATGATTCACCGCTTCACCTATCTTCCGGCAGCCTTGGCCTTGGTGTTGATCTTCATTGGCGGCAAGGTCATCACGGCCGAGGTTTTGGGGCTGGAAAAAATACCCGCTGCGATTTCGCTGGGCATAACCTTGGCAATTTTGCTTGGCGGTATCGCGGTGTCGTTGTGGCGCACACGCGAAGCTGTCGTCGGTTCTACCTCACCGACGTTGATGCAGGAGAAAGCGGAATGAATACCGCCCTATGGGGGTTGGGCCTTGCCTTTGGCTACGTGCAACCCAAAAAGACGCAGCCAGAAATGAGCCTGAACGAATGCGATGGTTTGTCGCTTGCCGAAGGCGTAATCACCCGCCTGATTCCAACCGCGACCGTGGCTGCCATCTTTGCCGCAGACGCGTTTGCTAAGATACGTTTCTTCTGAGGATATCAGAAATGCAGTCTGCCAGTGAACCAAACACCTCATACGAAAGTCAGGCCCCCAGCCCACCGCGACCGCGCCGCGTCGCCGCGCTGTCACTTGGCGCCGTCGGGATCGTTTATGGCGATATTGGGACAAGCCCGCTTTATGCGTTTCGCGAAGCCATGCGCCCGGCCGTAGAGGACGGTTTGACCGAATCCGATGTGTTCGGTGTGGTCTCTTTGCTGCTTTGGGCGCTGATCGTGATCGTCACCCTGAAATACGTGTTGTTTCTGCTACGAGCCGACAACCGCGGCGAAGGCGGGGTTTTGACGCTTTTCGCACTGGTGCAGAACGCGCCCAAGCGGTCCGGGGTTTTGTTCGTTCTGGGTATCTCTGGTGCTGCGTTGTTCTTTGGGGATGCTATCATAACCCCTGCAATTTCGGTCCTCTCGGCGGTCGAAGGCCTAAAACTCGTCACACCTTTGTTCGAACCCTACGTGCTGGCGAT
>JBLIGH010000211.1:0-6124 GCA_047636855.1 Pseudorhodobacter sp. | reverse complement strand
TCACCTTTCCCGATGGCAATATCCGTCGCTTTGACGCGGGTGTAACCCCTGCTGAAGTGGCCGCCTCCATCGCTGTGAGCCTTGCGAAAAAGTCTATTTCAGCGACGGTGAACGGTGCGCATTTCGACATGCAATGGCCGATCACAACCGATGCCACCATCGCCCTAAACAGCATGACCGATGACGCACCGGCGTTAGAGCTGATCCGCCATGATCTGGCGCATGTGATGGCCCGCGCCGTGCAAGAACTGTGGCCGGATGTGAAGGTGACCATCGGCCCGGTGATCAAAGACGGCTGGTATTACGACTTTGACCGCACCGAGCCTTTCACGCCAGAAGACCTCGGCACGATTGAAGCCAAGATGAAGCAGATCATCAACCTGCGCGATCCGGTTCGCACCGAGGTTTGGGACCGGCCGCGCGCGATTGCGCATTACACCGAAAAGGGCGAGCCCTATAAGGTCGAGCTGATCGAGGCGATCCCCGGCGACGAACCTTTACGGATGTATTGGCACGGTGCTTGGCAAGACCTTTGCCGGGGCCCGCATTTGCAGCATACCGGCCAGCTTCCGGCCGACGCGTTCAAACTGATGAGCCTCGCCGGGGCCTATTGGCGCGGCGACAGCAACCGCCCCATGCTGCAACGCATCTACGGCGTCGCATTTAAAAACCGCGACGAGTTGCGCGCGCATCTGACCATGTTGGAAGAGGCCGCAAAACGTGACCATCGCAAGCTGGGCCGCGAAATGAACCTGTTCCACATGCAAGAAGAGGCCCCCGGTCAGATCTTCTGGCATCCAAACGGCTGGACAATTTACACCACGCTGCAAGATTACATGCGCCGCCGCCAACGCGCCGATGGCTATGTCGAGGTGAACACACCGCAGGTGGTGAACCGTAAGCTTTGGGAAGCCTCGGGCCATTGGGAAAGCTACCAAGAAAACATGTTTATCGTCGAAGTGGACGAAGACCATGCCCGCGAAAAGACCATCAATGCGCTGAAGCCGATGAACTGCCCTTGCCATGTTCAGGTCTTCAATCACGGGATGAAAAGCTACCGCGATCTGCCGCTGCGCATGGCCGAATTCGGCTCTTGCAACCGGTACGAACCTTCGGGGGCGCTGCATGGCATCATGCGGGTGCGCGGCTTTACCCAAGATGACGGTCATATCTTCTGCACCGAGGATCAGATCGAATCGGAAACCAAGAAATTCATCGATTTCCTGTCTGGCATCTATGCCGAACTTGGCTTTCATAAATGGCGGATCAAACTGTCCACCCGGCCCGAAAAGCGGATCGGAACCGAGGAAGGTTGGGATCAGGCCGAGGCGGCCCTTGGCAATGCTTGCAATGCCGCGGGTCATGAATACGAGCTCAGCCCCGGCGAAGGCGCATTCTACGGCCCGAAACTGGAATTCGTGTTGACCGATGCGATTGGTCGCGATTGGCAATGTGGGACGTTGCAGGTCGACCCGAACCTGCCCGAACGGCTTGATGCAAGCTACATCGCAACGGACGGCGCCAAGCATCGCCCCATGATGCTGCACCGGGCTGTGTTGGGCAGTTTCGAGCGTTTCATCGGCATTTTGATCGAGGAACATGCGGGCAAATTGCCGTTCTGGCTGGCCCCACGTCAGGTCGTTGTAGCCGCCATCGTCTCGGATGCAGACGACTATGCCAAAGAGGTGGCTGCGGCCTTGACAGCGGCGGGTGTGCGCGTCGAAACCGACCTTCGCAACGAGAAGATCAATTACAAAGTCCGGGAACATTCGGTGGGCAAAGTCCCGGTGATTTTGGCCGTTGGCATGCGCGAGGTAGAGGATAAAACTGTTTCAGTCCGGCGCTTGGGCGATACAAAAACCGAAATGCAAAACCTTGATGCAATTGTGACCGAGCTGCGTGGAATTGCTTTACCGCCAGATTTGCGTTAAATTAAGATACTGTAAATAAACGAAAAAGCGTCAATTCTTCTGGCGCTTTTTTTAATTCACCGTCTGAATTTTGTATGATCTCTTTGTTACAGAAGATAACGGCGCTGTTCCACACGCTTCTGTTACTGGCCCTTAATTGGTTTGGCAGGTTAAGTATTGGTCATCGCAACAAGGCGATCCGCAAAACTTAAGCTCAAGGGAAATCAAATGTCTTATACTGCAAAATCTCTCGTTGTTGCTGGCGCTCTGGCTGCTGCTCTTACTGCACATACCGCTCCAGCGTCGGCTCAAAATGCAAAAGAAAAATGCTTCGGCATTTCTTTGGCTGGCCAGAACGATTGCGCAGCCGGTGCTGGCACCACTTGCGCAGGGACGTCCACAGTGGATTATCAGGGCAATGCTTGGACACTCGTTCCAGCTGGCACCTGCGCCACATTGGAACTGCCAGAAGGTCGCACCGGTTCGCTGGAAGAGCTTGACCGTGACTTGGTTGGCTAAGTTGGTTTGATTTTCCTTGGTGATCCAGCCCCCAGCTGTCATTTTGGAAAACAAGGCCGCGCGCCCTTCGTTCCATTTGCGGACGAAGGGCGTCTTACTAACAGATTCAAGGTTCTGAAATGCTTGACACATACGCGCGATCCGCACTGCCGAAGAAACCCGGTGTCGGCTACAAAGCTCAGCATTTTGCCGATATTGTGGAAAACGCAGCGCCGGTAGAATGGCTAGAGATCCACGCAGAGAACTATATGGGCGATGGTGGTCGCCCCTTGGCGCAACTGCGCCATTTGGCCGAACGTTTCGCTTTTTCCGTCCACGGTGTTGGTCTTTCGATTGGCGGGGAATCGGCTTTGGACGAGGCCCATCTTGGGCGTCTCAAGCATCTTTGTGACTGGCTGCAACCTGCCAGCTTTTCCGAACACCTTGCCTGGTCCAGCCATGACGAGACCTTCCTGAACGATCTGCTGCCCCTGCCCTATACCAGCGCCACTGTGGCCTGCGTCGCGGATCACATCGACCGCGTGCAAGAGGTTCTGGGCCGTCGCATACTGTTGGAAAACCCTTCCTCGTACCTCGCTTTTGCGGATGCCGAAATGTCTGAGGTAGAATTTTTGCGTGAAGTGGCGCGGCGAACCGGCTGCGGCCTGCTGTTGGATGTCAACAATGTCTTCGTCTCTGCCACCAATCTGAATTTCAGCGCCGAGGCCTATCTGGAAGCGTTCCCGACCGATTTGGTCGGCGAAGTGCATTTGGGCGGGCATCACGTTGATGTCGATGACCACGGCGCCCCTTTATTGATCGACAGCCACGGTGCCCAGATCGTGGACCCGGTCTGGAAACTATACGCGGGTCTGATCGCCCGGTCGGGCGCAATGCCCACGCTGATTGAATGGGACAGTGATGTGCCGGACTGGTCTGTTCTGGCCGCCGAGGCGCAGCGCGCCGCGCGCATTCTGGACCCGGTCGTATGATCCAATCGCAATTTCACGAAGCCTTGCTCAACCCCGACCTGCCTGTGCCGGCCGGATTGATCGATGCCGAAGGCCGACCCGCCGGTCGCCGCTTTTCGATTTACCGTAACAATGTCACCGCCAGCCTGACCGAAGTGCTGCAAAAGGGATTCCCCGTGCTGCAAAAGCTGCTGGGGGAAGAGTATTTCAAAGCGCTTGCAGTTCTTTTTCTGCGTGAAAATCCACCAACCAGCCGCATTATGATGCTCTACGGCGCGGCGATGCCAAGCTTTTTGGCGGGCTTTCCACCGCTCGCGCATCTGCCCTACCTGCCCGACATTGCCCGTTTGGAACAAGCCCTGAGGGAAGCCTATCACGCCGCAGATACCGCAGCGATAGACCCTGCCCGCTTGGGCGCGCTGGCCCCGGAAGCTTTCATGGCTGCGCGGTTTACACTGTCGCCAGCATTGCGGGTAATCACCTCTGATTACCCGGTGTTTTCAATTTGGGCAGCCAATAGTCGCGAAGGGGCGCCCGCCCCGGTCATGCGCGCCGAAACGGCGGCGATCCTCCGAGCTGACTATGATCCCGAACCGCATCTGTTGCCTGCCCATGGCGCTGATTTTATTGCGGCATTGCAGGCCGGCCAAAGCATTGGCGCGGCGCTGGAACCCCTACCAGAGGACTTTGACCTCGGTGCAACACTCGCCTTGCTGATCCATAGCAATGCCATCACTGACTTAATTGAGGAATGACTATGAACACCCTGATTTCGCTGTATAATCGTCTGGCGTCTAGCTTGGATACTTCTGCAGCTGTGCTGCTGCCTACCTTGGCCAGGCTGGTCTTTGCGGCGGTGCTGCTAAGCTATTTCTGGGCGTCCGGCATGACCAAACTTGGGCCGGGCATCATGGGGTTCTTGATCCCGTCCGACGGGGCCTACATCCAAATTTTCCCCCTGACGACCGAGGCGATTGGCTATGATTTTGACCAGTTCACGATCTTCCATTGGGCCGTGGTCGTTGCCGGAACCTGGGCCGAGTTTTTGCTGCCCTTGCTAATCGTTCTGGGTCTGCTGACCCGGTTGTCCGCCCTTGGCATGATCGGTTTCATCGCCCTGCAATCGCTGGTCGATATCACCGGTCATGGTGCGGGTCCTGATGTTATTGGCGCTTGGTTCGACAAAGCCTCGGGCTCATTGATTCTTGACCAGCGCGCCTTTTGGGTTTTGACGCTGCTGATTTTGGTGCTGCGTGGCGGCGGACCTTTGTCTTTGGATGCGATTTTGCGCGGCCGGTTCGCAAGCCGCTCATAAGGTTCTTGATTTTTTGCCGCGTATCGGCATGATTTTATCTGTGACGACAGCCTTTCTAACCTGATCCCGTCTGCCAAGCAGCTGATCGAAGTGGAAGACCTGGCAGCACGGACCTGCGGCATGTCGCCGGAGGTTGGACAGATGAAGGAGAGACGGCATGCCTACTGGCACCGTAAAGTGGTTCAACAGTACCAAGGGCTACGGCTTTATTGCGCCTGACGATGGCGGAAAGGACGTCTTCGTCCATATCTCAGCGGTGGAGCGTGCGGGCCTCACCGGGCTGAGCGACAATCAAAAGATCGGCTACGAGATGCAGGCCGGCCGTGATGGGAAAATGTCGGCAGGCGATCTTCGCCTGCTTTGATCTGATTTAACCGTTTTGAAGCGGCCCGTGCAACGCGCGGGCCGTTTGCGTTTAAAGGTACTTCGCTTGAACCGCCTCGTCCCAGCCGAGGTTCCAACCCGCATCGCTGTGGATAACCGGGCGCTTCATCAAGGTCGGCTGCGCTTTCAGCTGCGCTTCGGGTTCCGAGGCCTTCAGCCAATCCGACGCCCCGCGCCAAGTTGTGGATTTCTGATTGATGATCAGGCTGCCGAACTCACGTACCAGCACGTCAATCTCGGCTTCCGTCAAAGGCTGTGCGCGCACATCGCGAAACTGCGGCTCATGCCCCGCTGCCGTCAGCGCCTTCAACGCCTTTTTGCAGGTGTCACAGGTGGAAATACCGTAAAGGATCATGTCAATTTTCCATGGCTTCGGGGGCGTATCTCACCCACAGTACATTTGTAGCCACAGGCTGTAAATCACCGCGGAGAGCGAAAATGCTTCCACCGCGTGATTGGCACCGTTTGTTGGGGCTATTTCGGTATGGTTTGGCGGCAACAAAACTAACATTGCTTCGGCCTAAATGAAAAGAAATGCTTATCGATATTATGCGCTTTTCGCTCGTGTAACGCTGCGCAAAGCAAAGTGAAGCATAGGATGTATCTCAACTTTTGTACCCATGTCGATTGAGTGAGGTTGAACTGGGCGACCGCTTTGATGTATCCATTGCCAAGCAAAAGAACTGGACAATTTCAAACCAACAGCACCAATTAAATGCAATCTGTGAAACATCATTTGAGCCAATTCAATTGGCTCAACATTGCCATTTCGCTCAAGTCTTACTTGGATAAGCTTCCAAATTGAGTCGCTTTGCTTAGCTTCCGTCTCTCCCATCCTGTCATATAAAAGTCCCTCCAAATCACTTGTACAAAGCTCTGACACTTGGAAATATGGCGGCCGTGAGGCCAACAAATCGAGCAGTATCGCTATACCCGGATACGTCCCACCCCACTCATGCTTTAGAGCTTGTAACCCGCATTCCCCAAGTAATCCGCTGATTTTGCTGTCATGACCATGGTATTCTTGATATAAATCATGGTGTTAA